>NZ_JBLZFX010000020.1:0-73150 GCF_050753345.1 Alkalinema pantanalense CENA528
AGATTCAGCATGAGAAGGCTCTGGGCTACTGCTTCACATTATCCATTATTTCCCAACACGTCTATTAACCGTAGCTACGAATCTACGATTCCACCGCAAGTTTCTTATGAATTAACTGAACGCGGTAAGGAGTTATCTAAGCCGCTTTACGACCTTTGTGATCTGGCTTCACGCTGGTATGGCGATGAGACAACCACGTAAACACCCACCGATCACCTCTCAATGCAATCCTCACTAGTGACTTAAGAGAAGACTAACGGTGAAGTGTAGCGGCGGCAGATAACCTCAAACTCAACACCAGTAACCTATGTCCGTCCGCTGCCACGCAGTGTTAGCCGTCTTTGCTACTGTTCAGGTGGAGTAGCAGTCTCTAAATCTAAGCTGGCTTCAGGGAGATAAAGCCGATCCTCGCTGGCATCATACTCGAACAACTCGGCGTAACGCCCCCAGTCTATTGTCGTTGCAAACTGGCGCTCTGCTTCTTCGTGGGGAAAATGCTCATCCCAGAGGTCTAAAAAGAAATCTGCCCGCATGGAACCACTGCGCTTTTCTCGCAAGGTTTGAACGATACTGTTTAAAACTGGGACATGGGTTAGGGCTTGCTGTCGAAAGAGATCTTTACTTCGCAAAATGGTGGTTGTGGCAAAATCCTGCCCGATTTCGGTCAGTCTCACATCACCCTCAGAAACTTTGGCAAACCCCAGTAGAACTGCGGCATCCAAAATCGGTAAAAGGTCGTCTACTGCAAGCTGAAGCCGTTCTGCAAGTCGAGGTAGATCATCGGCTCCTTCTGGTTGATCCACAATCAGTTCTAACAAACCGCTGATGCCTCCAGTGCGAACATGGGGTAAGGCGTTGGCATAGGGAGAGGTCATGGCTGAAACTAGCTCTCTCATGGTCTTGCCGAACAGTTCCCCAGTGACTTCGACTTCGGGGTTAGTCATCACGGTGTAAATGTAATCGACTAGAGCGGCAAACCGGGAATGAGTACGATCGTGGGGACGGGGCAAGTCAATCACGACTTCACCACGAATGCGACCGGGATTAGAGCCTAGAATCACCACGCGATCGGCTAGAAATACAGCTTCTTCAATATTGTGAGTGACAATTAAAATACTTTTAGATGGGAAGGTTTTCGCATTCCACAAATCATCAATTTCACCTCGCAGGTTTTCAGAGGTGAGAACATCGAGGGCACTAAAGGGTTCATCCATAAATAGAACCTGCGGCTCCAACACGAATGCCCGTGCAAAGCCGACCCGCTGCTTCATGCCGCCCGAAAGCTCTTTGGGATAGGCACTCTCAAACCCGTCTAAACCGACAATATCGATTGCTTTCAAAGCCCGTTTTCGGCGTTCATCTCGTTTGACTCCCCGTGCTTCCAAGCCCAATTCCACATTCTCCTGAACCGTTAACCAGGGCAATAGGGCGAAACTTTGGAACACCATTGCCACATCGTTGTTCGCACTCCGCAGGGGCTTACCATTGCTGAAAACCTTACCCTCGCTTGGTTGAATCAAACCCGCCATAATCCGCAAGAGAGTACTTTTGCCGCTACCGCTGCGCCCCAGCAGGGCAACGACTTCGCCAGATTTCACGATTAAACTCACGCCATTGAGAACCGTAAACTCCCCTTTGCCATCCGGTAAGGGAAACCGTTTAGATACCTGCTCAACGGCAATTAACTGAGTAGACGTTACGACTGTCATGGTGTTACCTCCCCCTTAGAGATGATATTTGGTTTCAGCTAACTGGTAGAGTCGTCGCCATAACAAACGGTTTAGACCGACAACAAATAAACTCATCATACTGATGCCCAGCGTAATGCGAGGCCAATCTCCAACAAAGGTAGCTTCTGCGATGTAGGTGCCTAGCCCAGTTGCCGTTAGGGTCGTCGATCCCCAGGCAACAATTTCTGAGACGATGCTAGCGTTCCAGGCTCCACCACTGGCGGTTACGCCTCCCGTCACCCAAGCAGAGAAGATACCGGGAATAATCAGCTTCTTCCAGCGTTGCCAGCCCTTTAAACCAATATCGTCCGCCATTTCTCGCAAATCTGTGGGAATGCTTTGAGCACCTGCGATCGAGTTAAAGAGGATGTACCACTGCGCCCCTAGCGCCATCAACAGAATGCTCCCCCATTCAATGCTAATGTTCGCGCGAATAAAGAACAGGGTGGCAAAAGGGAAAATGAAGTTGGCTGGAAACGAGGCAAGGAACTGAACGACAGGTTGCAGCGTGCGTGCCAATTTAGGATCAAACCCGATCGCGACTCCAATGGGTGTCCAAATCACGGTGGCGAACAGCAAGAGTACTGTGACCCGCAACAGGGTGAGAGTACCCAATCCAAAGGTTTTAACCACTTCACCAATGCCCACAGTGGTCAAGATAAAGTGTAATGCCCAGGCAACTAAAATACCGATAATGACAATCAGGATGAGGTTGTAGAGGCGATCGCCCTGCTGTTGCTGCGTTGAATCAACCTTAAAGGTAGATTGGGGTTGAGTAAGCCTGGACAAAAGGCGATTACCCATTTCCGTGGCAGGTGTCAACGCTTTGCCCAGCATTCGCGGAATTCGTGCCGCTTGTAGCAAGTCATAAACCCAGGATTCGGGTGCTTCCGCCGAGGCACTTTGCTCCATCCGAAACTTGTCTGACCAGGCAATTAGGGGTCGCCAAAAGAGTTGATCCACTAACACAATCACGATCGCAATCATGAGTAACGCCCAGCCTAATGCAGCGAGATTTTCATCAACGATCGCAGCAGCCACATAAGAGCCAATCCCCGGCAACGTATATTCCTGATTCAATACACTAATCGCTTCACTCGCTGCCACAAAAAACCAGCCGCCGCCAAAACTCATCATGGCATTCCACAGCAGCCCAATCGCGGCAGATGGAACCTCCAGTTTAGTAAACCGCTGCCAGCGGGACAGTTGGTAAAGCGTTGCGGCTTCATCCAGTTCCGTGGGAACTGTTCGCAAGGACTGATAGAACGAAAAGGTCATATTCCAGACCTGGCTGGTGAAGATCGCAAAAATAGAGGCTGATTCCAACCCCAACAAACTGCCTGGAAACAACGCAATGAACCCAGTCACGGTAATTGAGAGAAACCCCAATACAGGAACCGATTGCAGAATATCGAGCAGTGGAATCATCACCCGCTCTGCCCGTCGGCTATTGGCAGCAATATACCCATAGACCAACGTGAACACCGTAGAGAAAAATAGAGCAATAAACATTCGCAGGGTCGATCGCCCCGCGTAGTACGGCAAGTTGCGCGGATCGAGATCAATGGCAGGCACAATGTCGGGCGGCTCAAAGCTGACCAGTGCCCCAGCCCCCACGCGAGCTACCAATGCTAGTAAAACCAGCGTACCAAGAATGACGGCAACATCAGCTAACCCAAAGGGAAAGCGCCGCAAGGCTTCAGGAGATGGAAAGGTTTTCATAGAAATCTACACTACTGTCAATGAGCAGGAGCGACCTTAATATCTCACTGATTTTCCCACTATGAAGACGCTTTCAGGTGTAAGTCTGATTATTTGGGGCGACAAGAGAATTTAGACGGCTAACGATTGCGATCACCGGACTCAGATAACTTTGACTATAAACCATTATACTTCAAAGTTCCGGTGCATCGCACTTGTTATCTTTCGTTCTCACTCTACCCTATTTAGTCCAGCCTACAACTATTCAATGATAGTTCTTTAATAACCAAATAATTCATGATTTACTACTTCGCTTCACCCGTCCACTTTATGGCTCGAATTCGATCAACAGCTTTACTGACCAAGAGGTCCAGTCGGTCTTATTACCTTCGGTTCTTTATCTTTAAGAATTGCTTCAACTTCTTCAGATGAATAACCCATTTTTTTCAGGGCAGAGGCTGCTGCAATGCGAACTGCTAAATCTTTATCTTTCATAAGAGGCGATATTTGTGGAATTGCAATTTGTGCATCTACTCCAAGATCACCTAACAGACTAGCAACACTAACTCTGACATATGAACGTGAGTCATTCAGAAGAGGAGTAATTTTAGGCACTAAGGCTTTAGGAGTATCTATTTTCTTCAAAGCAACAATTGCAGTTTTACGTGTATCCTCATGAGAATCTTTCAAAAAATCAACAACATAAGGTAATGCACTTTTAGCACCAGTTCCTATCTCACCCAAAGCGAATAAGGCATCACCACTGACCTCTTTATCCTTAAGAAGTTCTACAATATGGGGTAAAACAAGTTTAGGATCAGCTTTTCCTATTCGACCTAAAGAAAGAACTGAGACAGCACGGAGATTGCACTCAGGAGGAATAACAACTGGATCTTTCAGTAATAAAACAATATCTGGGATCGCAATCTGCGCTGCCTCCCCCATTTCACCTAAGGCCCTTGCTGCATTACAGCGTACATATGCATCTGGATCTCGAAGTAGAGGTATAAGTTGTGGAACGGCAACTTTTCCATATTCTTGCGATTCAGCCAGCGCTTCGGCTGCTTCGGCACGTACGTATGGATCTGAATCTTTGAGAAATGGAACAATTTTTGGGATTAGAGTTTCAGCAGATTTTCTGATACCTCCCAAGATGCTAATAGCATTACGGCGAACAGTTGATTCTGGATCTTGTAAATGATTTACTGCTTCTGCAATTACAAGATCCTGTGAAACTCCGTCCATGTTCTTCAATGTGAGAAGTGCAATTATACGAGTATCTTTACTGGGTTCTTTTAAAAGCTTAACAATTTGAGGAGTAATACTTTTTATATTTTTACCCATTGCTTCTAATAGCAAAGAAGCAGTCATCCTAATCCCAAAATCTGGATGCTTTAGTAAAGCAATAACTTGAGGGATTGCACTATTCGCATTCTTGCCCATCGCTTCCAGTGCCCTAGATGCACTTGAACGGACACTTTCATTGGGATGTTTTAGCAAATTTATAAGTTGAGGAATTGCGCTTTTCGCATATTCCCCTGTTTTACCTATAATTAAGCCTGCGCGGTAGCGAACTTGATTATCTGAGTTCTTTAATAACTCAACAAGCTCAGGAATTGCACCTCTTGCATTCTCACCCATCCTTTCTAAAGCGTTAGCTGCTTCAAAGCGAACCGAACTATCAGGATCAATCATTAAGAGCGAAATTTGTGGAGCAATATCTCTAGCTGATGCTCCCATGTACCCTAAAACAAAAACTGCATTATGACGGATTTCACTAAATTCATGCTTTAGATGAGGCTGAATCTGCGGAATAATACTTTTTGCGTTTTCACCCATGTCTGCCAGCACAAACATAGCTTGTTGCCGCACAGATGGATATTTGTCAATTAGAAGAGGCACAATTTGTGGTGCAATGCTTTCAGTGAGTGAAGCTGATCTTCTAGCATATCTCCCCAGACTAGAAATCGCAGCGATACGATCATCAGTGTTAGTTTTTTTTAGTTGCCCTACCAGATCTTTGATTGCAGCTAGATCTTCTGTAGAAACAACTTGATTAGGCTCAGAGGATGCCTGTGATATAACCAATGATTTTGCATAAACGAAATCAACATGACTAGCTATAGAAAAGCCAAGTATAAGAGTAACATTTATCAAACTTTGGTAGATACGTTTCATTACAAGTTTTAGCCTCTCGAAGGAAATAAAAACTTAAGCAAACTCAAAATGGATGATTAGAAAATGCATCATTCTTCACTACCAATGAGAAAGATAACGCAAAGTTCACCTGCTGTGAGTTGATTTTGCTGAAACTAGTTTAGCATTGCTAGTCAGGTACGACGACGGGTTAGGCTGGGCTAATAAGGAAGATTTTCTGAAGATTTCACTCAGAACGACTGCCCACAAAATAATCTGAAAGACCGATCGAACGTTGCATCACACAGATGAGTGAGAAACTTCTCGATCGCTCTCAATGACCACTATCTCTGCTTTCGTGGACGGGTTCCTGGGAAAATGAGCCGATCGCCTTTGCTAGAACCGCCGATCGCCCTAACCAAAGTGCCCACAGACTGCTAAACAAACCTGCGGACACTGATGCTTCAATGCTTAACGCTGACGTTCGCGACTCAATATGCTGATGTATTGCCCATCCGAATGCACGATCGGCATTGGTTGACTCCAATGAATTCGATCCGCATACCGTAACGCATGGAATTGATTAATCGTGTCTTGAATGAATTCGAGATGACCGATTAAGTGGAGTTGTAAGCGTTGCCGCTCATGTTGAACCGAACGATCGCTCCGATCGCTAGAACCCTTTGCCATAATTGAGCTTCTCCTTGTTGTAGTGAATCCCATCCCTGCTACAATCCTTCTCCCTACGCCTGCGTGCGGGAGAAGGGCTGGGGATGAGGGCGAAGAAAGCCCAAAAATTTAGAGCCACCCCGTTTGACATCACAAACAAGAGTGGCTCGATCGAATGTTAAAATCCTCAACAAGCCGCCTTGCTGCTACCTCAGCGAGGGGGAATAGCTACTTGGGGTTGTGTCACCAATCCCGAGTAGTGGCCTAAATTTTCGGGAACCCAGCGACCCCATGCTTCATACAAACCATCTCGCGAAAGAAGGATGTCCATGGCGATCGCTATGACAAACCAGCCTACGGATAACCTAGGCAAATGTCAAGCCCATTTTTAAGCGTGCAATTGTTCTACACAAAATTTATCGATCGACCGAATTGACCGATCCATAAAGTGCCTTTAAGCACCGAGTGTTTCGAAACAGAGCCGTTTGAAATGCTCACCCCGTTGCTCAAAATTGTCATACTGATCAAAGCTTGCGCAGGCCGGAGACAGCAATACCACCTTTGCCTCCAATGCCTTTGCCAACTCCGCCGATCGGGTTACCGCCCGCTCCATCGTCTCCACAATTTCGTAATGGCTATAGCCCACCGTCTGCAAGCGCTGGGCAAACAATTCCGCCGCATCCCCAATCAATAACACCGCCGCCGCCGATCGCTGAATTTGCGCCAGCCAAGCCCCATCTTCCCCTTCCTTGGGCGCTCCCCCTGCGATCAAAATTGCTGGAGCCTGAACCGATGCTAAACCTACTTCCGCCGCGTCATAGTTAGTGGCTTTACTGTCGTTTATGAAATCAATTCCCTGCGAGCAAATAACCTGTTCTAACCGATGTTCCACCCCAGGGAATTCTGTAATCGCTTGCACGATCGCAGTGTTCTCAATTCCCGCTAACTTTGCTGTTGCCACCGCCATTAACAAATTTTGTAAATTATGGCTTCCCGGCATCCGCAAAGCATCTGCCGCCAGCACCACCTCACCGCGAAAAACCACCTGATTCCCTTCAATCCAAATCCCTAACTCAGGATTCCCCACCAAATTTGCCTTCCCAGAAACGCTCGTCCAGCAAGCATCCTGCCGCACCGGGAACCCCTGCTCCAGCCCTAACTTCCGCAGATAGGGATCATCCCCATTCCACACTTGTAACTGCGATCGGGCTAGCAATCGCGCTTTCATTTCAAAATAATTCGCCATGGTTTTGTGGCGAGCTAGGTGATCCGGTGTGAACGTCGTCCACAGAGCAATCTGCGGCGCGATCGTTGGGGCTGCTTCAATTTGATAACTGCTCAACTCCGCCACACACCAGTCCGGCTGTGGATCTAACGACGCCACCTCACAGGCCCCATAGCCAATATTGCCAAAGGCCGGAGCCTGGTAGCCCGCCGCTTGAAAAATTGCCGCTACCAAGGCCGTCGTCGTCGTTTTCCCATTCGTTCCCGTAATCGCCACCCAGGGCCGATCGCGCAAATTTCGCCAAGCTAGCTCCATTTCCCCGATCGTCACGATACCCAAACTCCGCGCCTGCACCAAATTGGGGGCATCCCAGGGCACTCCCGGACTGACAACCACCAAATCCGGTTGCGCCAACGTCGGATCAAAGCCATCCCCTAGGGATACGGAAATGCCCTCTGTCGCTAAGCTTGCTGCTTGGGTTTGCAAGGCTTTCGACTGGCCACGATCGTGAATCGTTACCTCCCAACCCTGAGCCTTCAGTAATCGCGCCGCGCCGTTGCCTGACTTGCCCACCCCAATAATTGACGCCTTTGGCATACCCCGCTCCTGGTCTACGATTTGACGGCCTACGTTGGATAATTGACGATCTCACAATTTACGATTTCACGATCGCGCCAAAATCCGCCAGTACCCGTGCCCGGTTGCGCAAGACACCCAACAAATTCAACCGATTTTGCTTAATGGCCGGATCTTTATCCATCACCAAAACGCTGTCTTCGCCGTCAAAGAACTGCGTCAACGTCGGCGCGATCGCCGCCAAAGAACTCACCAACTGGTCATAATCCGTTTGGGCTTGCAACTGCGTCAAGGCATCATAAAACGCCTGCTCCGAGGATTTCTGGAACAAAGTGGGTTGTACCACCGCCGTCACATCGGTCTGTTGGAAATCTAAGGTTCCCTGGGCTGCCAGCTTCGCAGCGCGGTTCACTACCGCATAGATCGGCGCTAAGCGGCCATCCTGGCGAATCGTCTGCACAAACACCGCCCGATCGCGCACATTGACCAAGTCCCGCAAGGCGCGATCGGCATAGTCAGCGTCATTCTCGCCCACTACAGCATTCACCAAGTCATAGTCAATGCCATGCTCTTCCTTCAACAGGGTTTGCACCCGCTGCAGGAAAAAGTCCTTCAACGCAGTCAGCAAACCGTCGGCCTTCAATTTCATGACCGACTCATACTGCTGGTTAAATTGCTGAATAATCGTTTCTAGCAATGCTAGGAGATCAATCTTGAGATTAGCGGCCCAAGTAATATTGACAATGGCATTTGCCGCCCGCCGCAACGCAAAGGGATCGGACGAGCCACTGGGAATCATGTTTAAACTGAAAATACTAACCAGAGTGTCGAAGCGATCGCTCAAGCCCACCACTTGACCCGCCAAGGTCTGTGGCAAGGAATCGCCCGCGCCTTTAGGAAGGTAATGCTCCATAATCGCGATCGCGATTTCTTCCCCTTCACCGCTATGACGGGCATATTTCTCCCCCATCACCCCTTGCAGTTCCGGGAACTCGCCCACCATCTGCGTCACCAAATCCGCCTTGCACAGCAGCGCCGCCCGTTCGATCGCCTGCCGTTGCGTTCCCGCAATCGCCAACTGGTCGCACAGATGCCCTGCAATGCCCATAATGCGATCGGCCTTGGCTCGCATGGAGCCTAAATCCGCTTGGAACGTCACCGTTTCCAACTTCGGCAGAAAACTTTCCAGCTTTTCCCTACGATCGGCATCAAAGAAAAACTTCCCATCGGACAACCGCGCTCGAATCACCCGTTGATTGCCTCGGGCAATAATGTCCGCCTTAGCCGGATCACCGTTAGAAATCGTAATGAAGTAGGGCAGCAATTCCGTAGAATCGGCCCCTTTGCGCACAGGGAAGTAGCGCTGATGGCTTTCCATTTCCGTAACGGCCACCTCAGCGGGCAACTCCAGAAACTCGTCATCAAATTTCCCCACCACCGCTGAGGGATATTCCACCAGGTTCACGACTTCCGCCAACAGGTCAGAGTTGATGGTTGCCACACCGCCGATCGCCTCCGCTGCAGCCTTGGCTTGGGTGACGATCGTCTGTTCCCGCTGAGCTGGATCCACCTCGACAAATGCCTTGCGTAACGTGGCGACATAGTCATCCGCCGTTGCAATATTAATCGGTTCCGGATGCAGCACCCGATGGCCCGCCGACAGCCGATCGCTGGTGTAAACTGCTTCTGCCCCATTGGTCAACGTAATCGGCAGAACCGTATCGTCAATCAACGCGACCAACCAGCGCACAGGCCGGGAAAACCGCACGTCCCCATTGCCCCAGCGCATCAGCCGCTTACCTTCCAAACCCATCACCCACTGCGGCACCAATTCCGTCAGCAACTCCGCCACCGGACGCCCCGCAATGCGCTTCTGCACAAAGACAAAGTCCCCCTTTTCCGTGGGACGAATTTCCAAATCCGCCACCGCCACACCCTGTTTCTGGGCAAAGCCTTCTGCCGCTTTGGTGGGCTGACCGTCTTTGAACGCGGCCTGGGCGGGGGGGCCTTTCACTTCCTCGGTTTGATCGGCCTGTTGCAGGGGCAGTCCTTTCACCAGCACCGCCAGCCGTCGCGGAGTTCCGTAGAATTCAATCCCCGAAGGTTCCAGTTTCAGCTCTGCAAAACTTTGGGGAATGCGAACTTTCCATTGTTCGATCGCGCTCGCCACAAAGGCAGCAGGGAGTTCTTCGGTTCCAACTTCCAACAAAAACGACGACATAGTCCAGTGCAGCTTGTAATCAGCAATTAGGCAACTGGACTAGTTTACCGTGATCAGCCAGTCTGTGAGCGGAATCCCGTTATAGAATTCTCGAGATTGTCTTCCCGGCAATTAGGATTTTAGTTTGGGTTTAAGTTAAAGGAAATTTCCTCGTGGATTTCCGAGTAGTCCACATAGGCACTCGCCTTGGTGGTGGGATGGGTCAATCGCGTCAACACTTCTGGATGAAGTGCTTCTAGGGAGCGATAGCTGCCACTCACAAAGAAGAAAAATTCCGTATTCCCAACGCGAAGAAAGTCGCCATCTTTGAGCAGGCAACGGTTTTCGACCTTGACTCCATTAACGAAGGAACCGTTCATGCTGTTCAGGTCAATGAGATAAAACCCTTCCCGGCGAGTAAACATTAGGACGGCATGACGACGGGACATCATGCGATCGCGCATTGGGACGGCGGCTTCACGGTTCCGTCCGATCGTCCAGACCATCTGGGGTTGAATTAAGGTACGGGAGCCTTCACCCAATAGATTGGTGATCAGGTAAGCTTGTTGGCCTCGCAGTACCCCCTGCACATACTTAGGTCTCGCCACATCACTGTGATAGCTAGTAAGGTCACTATTGGGTTGATCATTGCCATCATCCATGACAAAGGTCGCAATCTGGTGGGATAGCACTTCATCGGAGTCATCTAGCCCATCGAGATTTTCAGACCTCGTAGCTTGTCCTGAAGCCAGCACTTCAATTTCGCTGACGAGGGCGTCAAGGTTGAGGGATGCTGAGTCAAAGGGGGATAAAAAAATATCAGGAGAATGTGGGTCTAAACTCATGAAAATCTCCCCTTAAATGATTTTGAGGATGTCATTATTTGGCGTCGTCATCTGGCGAATGCTATGGGAGGACATTCCTGCTTAGAGTGCCCCAGGCTAGCGGACAAACTAACGAGTGCGCCACCATAATTTCGTGATTTTTTCGATTATTTTTATTTGTTTTTTAGCGTAAAATATGTCTTCTCGTCTGCCAACATGGCTCTAATGCCGGATTCTGTGGCCTAGATCAGCCTTTCTCCCTGATCTGCACCCCACGATCGCCAATACCAGCCACGCCAATACCAGTCACTCGATCCCCTACGTTCTAGAATAGACGGCGTACCCCGCGCGTAATGAGAGAAGGGTTCGTTGCCATGATGCAGATGCCTGCCCCAGTTCCACGCCGTTTTGGTCACCCCCTCGATCGGTTAGCTGTGGCTTTAATTGCAGCGTTGGTTCTTGTGATTGGTGTATTACTGTTCGCGGGCGATCGAGGTGCACCTAAAGTCCGGGAATTTAGCTGGCAAGATCGCGAGGTTGGCGCAATGGATACGGCCTTTGTGCTGAATTTTAGCCGCCCCATGGATCATGACAGCGTGGTGCAAAATCTCAAAATTACCCCCTCCTTACCCGGTCGGATTAGTTGGGCGGGTCGGCGCATGGTCTATACCCTCAACTTTCCGGCTCCCTATGGGGAGGGTTTTCAGGTGCAACTGCAAGATGCGCAGGATCGGTTTCAGCAGGGCACCTACCACGCCAAAATACAACCCTTCAGCGCCACCTTTCGCACCCGCGATCGGGTCATTGCCTATCTTGGCACCGAGGGCGAAGAAGCCGGACGAATTGTGCTTTATAACTTGACGAAGGAGGAAAAACGCCTTCTGACGCCGTCCCATCTCATGGTCTTTGAATTTAAGCCCTATCCGTTGGCCGATCGCATTCTTTTCTCGGCGGTCGATCGGGCCATGGCAACCTCCCAAGCGCCTAATACTCCAGTTCCGATTGTGGAACAAAAGCTCTATACCGTGGCTACGGGGTTGCGTGTGAACGCCGCAGGGGCGTTCGACAATCAATCGAGTGATTTGCCCTATAGTCCGGGGGATGCGGGACAGGTGCTCGAAGTTCTGGACAATCAAGACTATCAAAACTTGAAATTTGATCTGTCGGCTGATGGGCGCACGATCGTAGTGCAACGAGTCAGCCGGAAAAATCAAGGACAGTCCGAACCCTGGGTGCTGCGATCGGGACAAGCTCCAGCACCGATCAAGCTGGAACAGCCCAGCGGGGACTTTTTGATCACCGCCGATAGTCAGTCCTTAATTTTGGCCCAAGGAGAAGGGTTGTCCGTTCTTCCCCTACAAGAAGGAGCCGAAGCCCCCAGTTTCTTGCCCAAGTTTGGGACTGTCTTGGGCCTAGCTCGGGATAATACCGCAGCGGCCATGGTGAAGTTTAATAAGAACTACACCCGATCGTTGTTTCTGGTCACTGGTCAAGGGGAAAAGGAAATTTTTCAAACTACGGGATCAATCCTCACCGCAATCTTTGATCCCACGAAGCAGTTTCTCTACTGTCTGCTTACGGAGTTGATTCCCGGCGAAACCTATCAGGAACAGCCCTACCTTGCTGCGATCGACCTGAAAGCGGCTCAAACGGCAACGAATCTGAATGAAGCCCTGCGCCCACTCCTGAAACTCCCCAATCAACGGGAAGTCAAAGTCAGTCTTTCTCCTGATGGCGTAGCGCTCTTGTTTGATCAGACCGTGATGGGGGATAGTTCCCAGGGGCAGCCGGCTCAGACGGGGCAACTTTGGCTCCTTCCCCTAGCGAGTGATCCGAAGCAAGTCTTGGAACCCCAAGCCCTACCTTTTTCTGGAATTCATCCTCAATGGTTGCCCTAGGGGGGGCTCTTCTCAGGATGTTTCGTCTAATCTCCTCAATCGTTCTCTCCTTACGATCGCTTGAAGATCCCCATGGCGGGTTCTGGCTTGCTTTCAAGAATCACTGGCTTAGGAAGACTTTTAGGCAGATTAGGCTTTATGAACAAATTTATCAATGGAGACGGCAGATTGACCGGACAATCGCTAGAATGGGGGGTAACCTAGAGGTGAGACGAGTGGATCACTTGACGCCGAACATCCGTCGATCGTGTCACGTCGATCGCGTCTCTAGTCTTTGGTAGGTTCTTGGAGAGTTCCTCGTATCTCAACATGACTATACTGACCGAGTTCAATTGGCGCTGCGGGTTCCTTCCCCCATCTTTGTACAGCTTCGTACATACTGCATCTCGGCGGTTAAAGCTCCAAATTTTACAGTTGTAAATGCAACATTGCCCAAGTCAACATTGCCCAAAGTCAACATTGCCCAAGTCAACGATTGCCCAAGTAGTGGTGAAGCGTCTTTAAAAGCCCTGTAACTTGCGCTTTTGACCCTTATATTTGACGTTTCTACTTGTATTTGACAGTTCTACTTGTTGTGGGTCAAAGGGTTTTGGGATTGACTGCTGGGGAATGAGCCCAGGTCTGGGACTCCTAATAACAACCCTAGCCTTCGGGGATCCAAGATTTTTTGGGGTTACTATTTGAATTAGTGAAGAATTTTCAGCACCATATCCTTAGTGTTCCTTCGCACTTGTTTCCGTTTCCTAGGTCGGCGGGGCGGACGATCGTCCTGATTGACAGACTAACCTTCCTGGAAGCTGCCATGGAACCCCTTAGGGAACCCAACATTCTCAGGTGTGCTAAGCCCGTTATCTCGAGATTATTCAGAGAGGTCGTGTATGAGTGAATAGGAGCATCGATCGCCCAGAGGAAATGGGAGTGAAGTACAATATCCAATTCCTCTCTGATAGACTCCAGCCAATTACACGATGTGATGGATCTATCCCTAGACCTTTGAGATTGTCTCAGGAGAAACACCATGTTGCACCGCAAAATTTATCAACTTTGCTGCGATGGACGAGAAGTTTGGATTTTTCTGCGGGATCAGCAACGCTGGATTGAGCGCGCCCGAATTTTAGACATTGAGGGGGATCTCGTAACCCTGCGGTACGAAACCGAGGAAGAGGACGAAGTGTGTTCCTGGGAAGAAATGGTTCGTCTAGAAAGCATTGGGGCAGTGACCCAAAAATTAGCATCGGTGCCTAAGGGGAACGTCGATCCCTTGGTATCCGACGATTGTCCAGAAGCAGAGCAGTTGTCGAATCAACCGTCGTCAGAATCGAATGAGTCCTAGTGGTTCTAGCCCTTGCGCCCTAGCCTTGTAAGATTTGCTGAACGGGGCGTTGTGCGGGGGGCTGGATGATTCAGAGAGGATGACTAAGGAAGGGAGGCCCGATCGACGATCGGCCTCCCTTTATATTGCTCAGTGCTACAGATGTAGCAGGTCAAACGTTCTAGATTAGGATTAGTTCGGATCAGCTGGAATCAATCCTGTAGAGGTTGGTAGTCGTAGAGGTTACTAGTCAAGATTGAATGGTCAAGCGTCAATATCAAAAGTAGATGCTCATTTGCAGGGAGATGTAAATTTGGAGAGCATGACCCAACATTTTTGCTAAGAAGTGGGTAATCTAGCTGCGAAGGTGGATTACCCTGAAAGCTAACGCTTTCACAATGATCAGAAACATTATTAGCCCCATAACTATCCCGGCAATTCCATGAAAGTCTCTCTCTCCGCAACCCCGGCCCAGTCCCGTCAACT
Source organism: Alkalinema pantanalense CENA528 (assembly GCF_050753345.1). Taxonomy (NCBI): domain Bacteria; kingdom Bacillati; phylum Cyanobacteriota; class Cyanophyceae; order Leptolyngbyales; family Leptolyngbyaceae; genus Alkalinema; species Alkalinema pantanalense. Next base: position 14,758 of record NZ_JBLZFX010000020.1, read on the forward strand.
GAAACAGCAACTGGCGAACCCAGAAGATCAACTGTCCTATGAGTTGGGCAAAGCTGTCCAAGAGCTTCCGCCGCTGTATACCCGGTTGTTAGCGGGTGGAATTAGCGTATTGACTCTCAGCGCGATCGGTTGGGCCCACTTTAGCTTGATTGATGAAGTAGCCACGGCCCAGGGTAAACTGATCCCCTTTACTGAAGTCCGCCCCCTACGTGCCCTGAGTGCGGGCAGTGTGTCACGGGTTGCCGTCCAGCCGGGGCAGACCGTCACCAAGGATGAGGTTTTGGTGGAAGTGGATCCTGGGGTTGCAGAAACGAGTGTGGAGAGTTTAGAGAAGGATGTCGCCAAAATTCAAGAAAATATTGCACGGTTAGAAGCGGAAAGCCGAGGACAAGTGACGGCCTCCAATGCCGAACAAAGTCAGTTGCTCCTAGCACGACAACGGGAGCTCCAGGAAAAGCAATCAGCGGCCAACGCCGAGGCCAATCGCCAACTTGCCACGATCGGGGAAGGCCAATCCCGCCTAGAGCGCTTTCGTGAGAACCTCACCAACGCTAGGGAGACCCTCGCCAATGCTCAGATTAGTAAGCAAAACGCTGAACGGAATTTAGCAACGGCCAAGGAAAAGGAATCCCGTTTGCGCACCCTGAATGAAGATCAGGCGGTGCCCCACATTGAATACCTTAATGCTGTGGATCAGGTGACGAATGCCAGCAACCAAGTCACCAATGCCAGCAATCAGATTGTGGAAGCCCAGAACCAGATTGTGAGCTTAGAAAAGGAAATCGAGGCCCAGGCAGAGCGGGTATTACAAGCTCAACAAGCGTTTGAAGGCGCGAGAAGTACAGCGGCGGGGATCGGCCCCCAACGCCAAGGGGAAATTCTGACGCAGTTGACACAGCAACGGCAGGAACTGACGAAAAAGCAAGGGGAATTGGACGTCGCCAAGAAGCAGCAAAAGGATCGCGAAACGATCTCTGCCCCCTTTGACGGGACGGTCTATGACGTGAAGGTGACTCAAGGGCCGATTCAGCAGGGTGAAGAAATTTTGCGGGTGTTGCCTAAAAATCAAGACTTGGTGCTGGAAGCCAAAATTCTCAACCGAGATATTGGCTTTATCCTGCAAAAATTCGAGCAAAAGGAAGAAGTGAACGTCAAGGTCAAATTCGCCACCTTTCCTTACCAGGAATTTGGCATCATCGAAGGTAAGCTGATCCAGGTGAGTCCTGACGCGATCGTTGAGAAGGATGAAAGTGGGCGAGATATTGGCCCAGTGTTTCCCTGCAAAATTCAGTTGAAGCAATCCTCGATCAAAGTTCGAGGCCGAGAGGTTGCCTTCACCCCAGGGATGGCAGCCACCGCCGAAATTGTGACCCGCAAGAAATCCGTTCTTAGCTTCCTGACCGAACCGATTACCAAACGCTTTAACGAAGCCTTCTCAGTGCGTTAATGAAGGTGGGAGCGAGAGCAGTCATGAGCAATTATCCCTAGATTTGTCTAGGAAATCACGATTCCTCTCTCCAAAAATCCCATAGAATAAGGAGCGGGTAGACGTGTAAAACATTTTTTATGAGAATCCTTGCCCTTGTTCCCGGTGAAATCGGTGATCAAATCCTTTTTTTCCCGACGATCGATGATTTGAAAAAACGTTATCCCGAGGCTCAGATTGATGTAGTAGTAGAACCCAGAGCCAAGGAAGCTTACCGGGTATCCAAGTCAGTCAATGAAGTCATTGCGTTTGACTTTCAGGCAAGGAACAGTCTAGCCGACTGGGGTAACTTGCTGGGAACGGTGCGCGATCGAGAATACGAAGCAGCAATTACCCTGGATAATCGCTGGTCAGTCGGGTTTCTCCTGTGGTTGAGCGGCATTCCCAACCGAATTGGCTTTGCGGGAGGCTCGGGGGATTCTTTCCTAAACCGGACTGTGCCTTACAAGGGCAATCAATATATTGCCCAGGCCTACCATGATTTGTTGCAGGGCATGGACTTGGGAACCCCACTGCCTGACTTCAAGGTGAGTGTCCCAGCCAAAGATTTACAGTGGGCTGACCAAGAGCGACAACGCCTAGGATTGTCTTCAGGGGGGTATGTCTTGGTCTGTGGCGATGCTAAATCGACCGATGGCCTCTACCCGACGGACAACTGGCGCTTGATTCTGCAAGATTTTCAGAAAAAACAACCGGAGTTACCGTTGGTGCTGGCGCAGGTATCCGAGGATGATAGCTGGGTGACATCCTTGATGGAGGTCTTACCGGGTCTGAAGCTCACCTGTCCGGACAACTTGGGGCAATTGGTGGCAATGTTGACGGGAGCCAGTCTGGTGATGTGTCTGAATAGTGACACAATGCATCTCTCTGTGGCATCGCAATCCTTTACCTTAGTCCTGTTAGGTCAGGCGGATCCTAATAAACTCTTACCTAAGAGCGATCGGGTTCTGTCGATTAAGTCCTCCACAGGTCAAGCAGCAGATATTGCACCTTCCACTGTCCTGGAAAAAGTGTGGGGTGGTTAAGGACACATAGGAGTTGCGATGTGTCTATAGGCTACATCTCTAGGTGCGGGATGAATCTAGTGTGGGATGAATCTCTGGGCAATAGAAATTTGGGCAAGGCGTTTTAGAAATTACTGCGGCTTCTGGATTGCCTAATCACTCCCACCTACGTTAATTCCACTGCCATAGAGTTGAGCGTTTTGAAACGTTAAGTCAGTAAGGTTAGCCCCTCGGGTTTCTGCGTTGTAGACGATCGCATTGGTCAAATCAGCCCGCGCCATATTGCTGCCACTCATGTCCGCATTGGTGGCAAAGGTTCCAACCAGGTTGGCTCGTTCCAGATTGGCACCCGATAAATCTGCTCCTTCCAAATTGGCCCCTGACAGATCCGCTCCCTCCAGGTTGGCTCCCCGCAAATCTGCCCCAATTAAATGGGCATGGCGTAGGTTAGCTCCTGCCAAGTTGCATCCCTGACATGCGCCTGTTTCTAGTAACTTCTGGACTTGTTCCGGATCGGCAGCTTGTGATGGTGTAGACATCAGCAATGCGATGGCTACGGTAATGGCATAAATCATCGATCGCTGTATAGATTGCCGCATAGTGTTCCTTCTCCACCAAACAGGACAGGTGGGCTTAACTTCAGTGGAAATGCGTAGTATTCCGGAAAGGCTTGGAATTAATGCAATTCACTGAATGTAATTCACTGGATGTAATTCACCTAGTTTGCATTCCATCGTTACTTATGCATCCTCTTAGCACTGTAGGGGGCGGAGCTAGGGAAGCAAATCTAACTTATGACCTAATTCTCTCAGTTTTCAGGCTGTCCATAAGAATATCGACACATAAGTTAGCAGCTCAGACAGCAGGTTAGCTCTAGCGTTGAGCCTCTGACGCCGACCTCGTCAGCAGGGCCGATGAAACACTTTTTTTAAAAGATCAACACTTTTTTAAAAGATCAACCACCTTTGTTAATGTGAGTTCGATGAATTTGGGGTGCGGCTCGATCTTCGGGGCTGCGACGCAGCAAAGATTGGGGGAGAAGTTCCTCGACACTCTCCGAAAGTGAATTCTCCGTCCAAGTCTAGGGGCTTGATGGGAGACAATTTTGCTGGTCGAACTCACGTTTTGTGAAGGGTACTAGTGAAGAAATCTTTACGTTGTTAAATGTGATTTACATTACAGATTGAATTCTCAAGAAATGTAAATTTCATGCTTAACGGTAAGGAACTCCTAATTCACCAATTCCTGACAGGGAACAGTTTTGACGTGATTGTTAAGCGATTTTTGATAGAATAGATTTTTACAAAACTAAATCAAGTTTTTATACGGGGTAGGAGAGGATTGCATGGCAGGTCTATTTGGATTTGGGAAAAATAACGATCAAGAGCCTCAATCCAAGGAAAGTTTCTTCTTGGATGATGATGCTGCGCGATCCATGGGCAATACCGACTACATGCGGCAGTCCAAAAAGATCCGTCGGACATTCCCGAAGAGCGCCAATGGTGAAGAGTTTGAGATTGTCAAGGAAGTGTCCGCAGCGGACCAAACGGTTTTCAATAGTCAGAACGGTAGTTTTTCGGCTACTAGCTCTACCTCAGCCTCGAAGGCTACGGAGAATGGTGCTGCTGGCAGCCAAGAAACTCAAGAACGGCGCAAACTGGATACCAGCATGGATATGTTCCGCAACATGGCCAAAGACATGCGCCGCTAATTGAGTCGTAATTGATTCAAGGGAGCGATTTTTAAGAGACCCACCATAGTGGGTCTCTTTTTGTTGGACATTGGTAATTTCTATGGTCGGTTGCCGGATAATCGGCCAGTTTCGCGATCGTTCCTTGGTAGGCTAAAGCAAGCATCAGTTCATCGTTTTTCCTATTGCGGTTGCATTGTTGGTTATGAATACTCGCCCCAAAATTATTGTGCTAGATGATGATCCCACTGGCTCTCAGACGGTTCATAGCTGTCTGTTGTTGATGCATTGGGATGTGGAAACTTTAAAGTTGGGATTGCGAGATGAGGCACCCATTTTTTTCGTGTTAACCAATACACGATCGCTCCCGGCGGAACAGGCCGCAGCGGTAACGCGGGAAGTCTGTCGCAATCTGAAAGCCGCGATCGCCGATGTGGGTTTACAAGATTTTCTGGTGGTGAGTCGATCGGATTCCACCCTGCGTGGCCATTACCCAATTGAAACCGATGTGATTGCCGAGGAACTGGGGGGATTTGATGCCCATTTCTTGACGCCTGCCTTTTTTGAGGGCGGTCGCACGACGCGGGACAGCATCCACTACCTCAAGGTGAATGGTGTAGATACTCCGGTGCACGAAACAGAATTTGCCAGAGATTCCGTCTTTGGGTACAGCCATAGCTATCTTCCTGACTACGTTGAGGAGAAAACCCAAGGGCGCATTGCCGCTAGCCAAGTGGAACGATTTTTGTTGGCGGATATTCGATCGGGCGTACTCGATCGCCTGTTGCAGCTCACCCAGAATTGCTGTGCGGTGGTGGATGCGGAAACTCAAGCAGATCTGAATCAATTTGCAGCAGATGTTTTGGCCGCTGCCTCCCAGGGCAAGCGCTTTTTGTTCCGCAGTGCAGCAAGTTTACTCACCGCCTTAGCGAACTTGCCGCCCCAACCGATCGCGCCGGAGGAGATGGCTAGTTACGTCCGAGAGGGCAAGCCGGGGGCTGTGATTGTTGGTTCCCATGTGAAGAAGACAACGGAGCAATTAGCCAACCTATTGCAAGCCCCGGGAACGGTGGGGGTGGAAGTCGAAGTAGGCCGTTTGTTAGACCCAGATCCCGCAATTCCTGGGCAACTCTTGGCCGAAATTTACGATCGGGTCAGCCAAATCCACCAAGCGGGACAAACGGCGGTGGTTTACACCAGTCGGAAGGAACTGACCTTTGACGATGTGCAGACTCGGCTGAAATTTGGGGAAGCCGTCTCAAATTTACTGATGGATGTAATTCGCCATTTACCAGAGGATATCGGCTTTTTGATTAGCAAAGGCGGCATTACCTCCAACGACACCCTGAGCCAAGGATTAGCGCTGCAAACCGCCTATCTGTTGGGGCAGGTGATTCCTGGGGTATCGATGGTACGCACCTCCGAGACGCATCCGCAGTTTCCCAATTTACCGATCGTACTCTTTCCTGGCAACGTGGGTGATGGAATGGCGTTGACTCAGGTTTATCAGCGCTTGAGTCAACGTTGAGTCTGTGGGATTGGATTTATTATTACGTCATCATAAAATCAGCGTTAATTACGGCATTAAGCTTAGTATTAAGCATGACATTAGACTTAGCATTGAACGCTGAATAAATCACCGGATTGTAATCAAACGGAGTTGGCGGACGATCGTAGAATTCTCGATCGTCCGCCAACTGTTTAAGAGCAATGGTTGATAGCAATACTAGCCGGAATTATCAGAATTACTTTAACCAAAGAAATTGAACCACACCCGATCGAACCAGCTAAAGTCCGCCAGCTTAATGGTTGGTAGCTTTTTGCGAATGTCGTTGATATTCCAACCCGTCAACTTGGATAATGTTTGAGCCTCCTGTTCAAAGCGGCGGGGCAAGGAAGCGCGATACCGTTTCCCCTCTGCACAGGTGGATGCCCCCAGGAATGGATGCTGCATCACATAACGACCTTGGAAGGTGTCCTGATTGTTTGTGGTTTGGAACATCAAATCTTCCGGGAATTTGTCGCGGGTGTAGCGTACATGCAGGCGGGTTAGGTAAACGCCGTTATTCACCACAGGGGGACGACGACGATTCCAAATTCCGGGGTTGGGCTCATCACTTGATCGATCGAGCCAGAACACCCCTGCTTCCTTGAGTTCCTCTGGGCTGAGTGGATCGGCGGAACAGGGATCGCAATTGGCCATATTCCAGGCATATTCTAAAAAGGCGACATTGCGATTTTCCCGATCGTAGGCAGTGCTGAACAGATCTTTGTAAAAGGGGCCGAACTCATTCTTGACGAATTCAGGAATATTCACATTCGATGGGACTTGCACTGTGCGGTAGTTCGTCACTTCAGCACGCCCCTGGGGCGACAGAATGTAGACGATCAAATCCTGGGCCTGCTGAGCGTTCACCATGCCCAATCGAATGGGCAACATAAAGCGCGGCGATTCATAGGTCATTTGCAGAGGCCGCAGCCGGGTGAAGCCGGAATCCTCAAACTTATCGAGATTCACCTTAGCCACAAAGAACTTCATCTTCTGCCGAATGTAAGGCCGCAGCAGTTTACGGGCACCCTCAGGAATTTTATAGTCGTTTTGCCGAAGCCAGGTTTCCAGGCCACCGGATTCCTTCGCACTGAGAATTAAAATGTCGTACTCGCCAACGCTAAATTTGGCTTCGATCGTCACACCGAAGGACTCATTGCGACGGGCTTTGCTTTCTCCGGCAGCTTGGGGCGCGGGAACCGCACCCATGGGGATCCGATCTTCCAATTCAAGCCGCTGGCAGGGATCGGGATCAAAATATTCCACTAGTCGGGGGGAACTGAAGGCATCCAACCGTTCAATCAGAGCGGGATTGGCGACTTTGACCTGTTCCTTTTTCAGCACGACGGGCACGGGCACTACGATCGCGAAATCCTTGACCTCACCTTGGTAATCATTGGCCATGGTCAATACAGTTTGATTGCCCTCACGGGCGATCGCCACTTGGGAGGCTTGGTTATAGAGCTTGGAATCTGCTTTTGCGACATAGAAGCCACAGAAGGCCCAAGCGGCTGGGACAACCGTTAAGCACAATGCTGTTGCAGCTAGAAAAGCTAACACAAAGTTTAATAGAGAGCAAAATGGTTTCATTGTTGTATCCAATCAATCTGCATAAATCAGTAAGTTGCTAATAAAATGACGAGAACTGAGTGTAAAAAACGCTGCGATCGAACAGATATCAATCCAAGTTTTCACGATCGAGGGAGGAGGTTGCAGTCGGTAGCGGCACCCATTCAAAGCGATCGCCCTCAAACAGCCGATCTAGTAGCAAGCTCAAGGGAGCCAGGAGAAACAAGGCCCAAAAAACGGCTGTATTGAGGAAATAGACATTTCGTAAAACAAAGGTGAGTCCTGCGATCGCGGCGGCCCAAATCAAGCGAGCCGTTCGCGCATTGGGAATCGTTCTTGGATCGGTAATCATAAACAGCGCAAACATCACCAAAGATCCACTCATGAGGCGATGCCCCCAAACATCCCACGTCCAGCCCAGATAGAGGTTGCGAAAGGCTTCACAACCCACGTAGAACCCCAAAAATGCCACCGTCGTATCCCAGCGCCCTACCTTTTGCAACACCAGACCGCCACAGAGCAGAAAAAGCGCCGCATACCAAGCTGATTCTCCCCATTGCCCTGGCGACACCCAGGCGTGATGGGTCAGCAGTAAAACCGAAATAATGCCAAAGTTGGCGGGATTAAAAATATGTTTTTGGTTGACCCGCAGGATAAATTTAGACCCGATCGCCATGACGCAGGCTACGGCCATGGTTTCCCAGCGATCGACCCGCAGCAGGAGCGATAGACCCAGAGCGGTAATCAGAGCGCTGTAGTAAGTCGATGGTTGCAGAAGTCTCGGCCAGGACTGGGGCGGCTGTCCTGCCCGCGATGGTAGGAATTGGACGATCGACTGGGCGATCGCTTGGGTAAGGCTGCAAGTCCAGATCGCCACCAGGATAGTAGTGGGATGCAAAGTCCAATCGCGCGTTACTAGACCCAACAGTAAAAAGGCGCTGAGAAAGAGGAGTTGATATAGACGGGGATCTAGGGGCGTGGCCTGGGTTGCTGAAGAAACGTCAGCAGCAGCCAGCGGAACAAAGCCCGATGGGGATGTAGCAGTTTGGGACATGGTTGTGAGGTACAAACTGTAGCTGAATTATGCCTCCCATCGCTGATCACCTATGCGCCGTTACAGTTTATGTAACATCTCTGTTTTATTCCCTGCGAACTAGGGATTACTAGATTTTACAAGACCTCAAAGTTTCGTGATCTTGCACGGAATTAACCCAATTTTCTGGGATCTAATGTTTCGCGATCGCCCGATCGTGGTTTGTCCAAACGCTAACCTGTCCTTCAGATCTTGCACCACGGCCATACACCCAAGTACTAGGAGTCCGTTGTGTGCTGAAAATTCCCACCCCATGGAGTTGGGTAGTGCCCTGACGTAAAGGATAGAGAAAATAACCTTAAGCTGAAAGGTCTTTGCTACAAAGCTTTCGACGAAGTCTGATTATTCTTCATCCTTTAAGAAATAGGACTCCCCCCCGCCGGGGTTCATACCCCTTTGATTACCTATTAGAGTTGATACAGAAGAATAGTTGAGGACGATATCGGGTTTGCCACACAAATTGCATCAGGTTGTAAGGCATCAATCGCGATCGTAAAATTATGCTTCAAGAATGAGATTGCATAACCTCCCTAGACTCGAAACTTAAACCTCTACAAAGCGACCTAAATCGCGACCTGAGTCATAATTGCTTCTATTCACGACTGAGCTTCTTGCCTTTCCCCAAGATATTTATGAATTTCACCAGCATTTCTTCTTTATCTGCAAAACTAGCTTTGTCTGCTTTATCGCTTGCTGTCATCAATACAATGATGATGACTAAAGCTAACGCTCGTTGGCAATGCCCAGTCGGGGTGCCAGATCCTAGCAGCGGACAACCCAATAAGTCGGGGGTTGCGTGCGCGTGGGTAGAAGATACACCAGCGATCAATGGCCCCCTGCCTGAACCCACTAAACCCGAACCCAGCCCACTCAAACTTCCTCCCGACCCAGCAATGATGAAAGTGCTAGACTCGCTGGTTAAACGGGCAGAATTTGAAGCAAAATACGGAAGAATTCTGTTTTACGAGCCTAACGTAGGAATCTGGTTAATGACTTCCGAAGGGGATGGAACGGGGAAAAATTGTGCCGTCTCATTTACCGAAACCCCTAAAGTATCCAACATTGTCTTGTTCTCTGGCCCGGCTCAAAAGGGAGCAGGTGCCATCCTCTTTCAAGGAATTGGAATGCCTGCAACCCCTGAAATCAAAGAGATTCAACCCACTCTCACCTTTAAAGGCTCTGAACCTGCACCCATTAATGCAGCATTGATACCCTACGGCAAGAATTCTGGCATTCTGGTCTTAACTGACATGGTGGGGATGATGCGTCGTGCAAATGCAGAGAATGAAGTCACACTGCAACTGGATGGCAAAGAAGTTTTTCGTGCCAGTATGACTGGATTTATGAAAGCAAGAAGCGCCATGCTTGAATGTATGAAGGCTGAATAGTGAGTACCATCGGAAATTGGGCGCAAAATTACGATCGATCGTTTCGTCAGGAGTTCATCCATAGATCAGTATTTTGAGGGCGATCGTGGGATTAAGAACCAGGGGGCGATCGCCTTTTCCGAAAGATCACCCACAGCAGCTAAGGCCGAACTTTAGCCCTCCAGGTTATGAGTTCAAGGTAGTGGTTTGAACCTCACCGATAAAAATTACAGCTTCAGCCCTTAGGGAACAGTGCATAAATAAAATCCCAATTGGGTAGGGGTAGGAGAGTAAAAGGGTAGGAGGGTAGGGGAATGAAGAGGGGATATTATTTCTTTGCAAATCCCTTAGTAGACTTCAGCCCTTAGTCAATCATAGAGCAGTCGTTTCAGGTGTACAGGTGGGATAAACATAATGTGGAAGTTCATTTCCTTAGCACTTAAACATCTCCTGTCTACTGGTTTATCCATTGTCGCTGTCTTTGTATCAGGATTCGCCTGTGGATTAGCTCGTGGAGCTTTACGGGGTAGGTATACGGATGTGGGGGGAGTGCAAATGTATGAAAACGACAGCATGGCAACTTTTGTTGGTTTCTTAGTATTCTTAATCCTTCTGTTCGGGTTGCTATACGCCCTTCAACGTACAATCAGTCAGAATTTACGATGGCTTCCTTATCTCGTAGCGATGATGACCTGTATTTCCGCTAGTCCATTTCTTTTCGTCGTACTTTTTTGGTAATCAATCAAAGTGTTCAATACAAAAGGGGAGGAGTGCAAAAGGGCTAATATAACTTTGCTGCTGGAGCAATTTGTATCTGCCTCGTGCAATCAATGTTGATAGATGTTCAACGCTAAGTAACCGATCGTGCTACACCTCACCCATTTCCACAACCGTAGACAGAGAACCCTGGGCAATTGTGGGCCGATCGCTGCCAACAAGGTAGGACTATAATACGATCGAAGCTCCATCTCCAAAGCAAACCATCCACCATTCAACCCTCTCAGATTGAAGTAAGCCCATGACCATCCTTGCCTTCACCGACGCCAAAGTTTTAGACGACAAACTCTCCAACCGTTTCATTGAACTAGACGAAACTGGATATTTCTTGATTTACCTCGATCGGGCCGCCGGCCACATCTGCGCCGATCTCTACAGCAACACCATCAACGACAAAGGCTTAGCCTGCGACCCCGCGACCGGAGAACCCCTCCCCTGCAACGCCAAACTGGAACGCAAACCGATCGCCGTCTTTCGCGGTAGAACTGCCAAAGAACTCTGCATCGAACTGTTTGAAAAACCCGAACCTTCAATCACGCTGAGATTAGACCACGCAGCCTACTTAGGTCGGGAATTTGTACGGGCAGAAATCGCCCTCTACAACGGCCAAGAATACGTACAAGATTAAGCGACCCAACTTATCAAACGATCGAATTAATCCAAAAACAAACCAGCGTAAATACTTTCATTCACGCTGGTTTATTGCTTGATCACGATAGTTTCGATCGCACGAGTTGCAATAGATCGATTATTGACTTTGCCTAAAATTACCGATTGCCTAAGTAAACATAAAGATAATAGGTCGCCATCGGAATCGCCGTCGCCAATACCAACAACACAATTACCCAGACCGTTGCATTACTTTCCTCCGTTTCCTCCGGCGAAGCGAACGTACTTTCTACATTCACCGTATCCTGCACTTCAGGGGGGCCGGGATCTTCTTTACCAGACAGCACCGCCGCAATGCGATCGGTTGCATCATTAAACGCCTGGTTGTAGCGATTACCATACTTCAGCGGCACCAAAACCGTTTCCTTCGCCACACTCTCAGCAATCTCATCCGTCAGCCGCGCCTTTGCGCCGTCTCCCACAACGACCGCAGTATTGTCCGTCAAAACATCGATCGCGACTAGCGTGACATTCTTCTGATCAGCCGCCTCGGGAAACCACCGCTGGAACAATGCCTGGGCAAAGCTCTCGATCGTCTCTTCGTAATCCAAGCGACGGATCGTCACCACATAAACTTCTTGACCAGTGGCCTTTTCCAGATCCCGAAACGTTCCATTAATATGGCCTTCCGTGGCACGGCTCAGTACTTCCGCCTGATCCACCACATGGGAATTTTCTTCAAAATCCGGCACTTCGTAGATGCTGGTCGCCCAGGCAGGAGCCAGGAACAGTTGTGTCGCCAACAGGCACATCAGACCGATCGCGCAAAGCCGCCGGAGGGCTTGGCCAGTCTGGTGGAAAAGATGACTCATAAGTTCAAAATATTGCCATGATAATTCTTTTCACTAGGTTACCGTTTTCAGTGGTTCAAAAGATGAGCTAGCCCAGGAAAACCGATCTCAGCCCCTCCCCCAGCCATTTCGCATTGGAATTTTCCCAAGGTACAATCTTGAACAATAATCAAGAGGTTTTGAAGCATATGGCTCTACCAGTTGGCGCAACCGCCCCAGACTTTACCGTTCAAGACACCAACGGCAACACGGTCAAACTCGCTGACTACGCAGGCAAAACCGTAGTCCTGTACTTCTATCCCAAGGACGACACCCCCGGTTGCACCAAAGAAGCTTGCAGCTTCCGAGATAACTACCAGCAATACCTGGATCAGGGCATTACCGTCTTCGGCGTCAGCATGGATGACTCCACCTCCCACCAAGCCTTCACTAGCAAGTTCAATCTGCCCTTCCCTCTCCTGGCCGATACCGATGGCACAATCACCCAAGCCTACGACGTAGCCGGGGAAATGAACGGCTTCAAATATGCCAAACGGGTGACCTATGTGATTGGTGCCGATGGCAAAATCCAGCAGGTCTACGAAACAGTCAACACCGAAACCCATGCAACCGATATTTTGAGCGCGTTGGGAGTTTAAGTTCGCGTCTTAATTTTTTGGAACTCAGAAAACCGATCGGAGATTCGATCGGTTTTTCTATGCATTGTTTTCTATGCATTGATTGATGGCCGTTAATGTTGATACAGGAAGGACAAAGCGTAAACTTTTGTCAATTTTTGCGGCTTCATCATTCCGCGATCCAGGGCAATTTGTTGGAAATTGGATCGATCGAAAATCCGTAGGTTACCCTGAAGGGGTTGAAGCTGCACTAGCACTTGCACCTTAAAACTAGCAACCTAAAACTTGCACCTCTAGGCCATCAGCCTGTGCATCCCTCCCGGATACTCCTATGACGAATACAGCAAATCTAGACACCACCAACCTCGCCACTAAGGTCACCAATCCCCCTGTCTACAGTGGCCCTAAAGAAGTTCTACTAGGCAAACCTGTCATCTTGAAAGGGAGCTATGATGCCTCCCGAATCGCAAAATTAACGATTCGGGCAGAGGATAAGTTTTCCCTCCCTGTCACCCTCAAGAACGGAACCTGGGAAGTCAATATGCCTAAGGGATTTTCCTCCCCAGGGGCACGTTGGTTCCGCGTTCAAGGATTTGACAGCGCAGGCAAGCAAGTCGAAAGTCGAATTTTTTACATGACCGTCAGCCGTGATCCCTTAACTGTGGCTCAAGCGCTGACCTTGAAGGTATTACGAGACACTTACTTTAAAGCATCCTCCCAGGATTCTTCTAAGTTAAATAACCAGCAAAAGGTTCTAGTAAAGGCAGGGCAGATCTTTCACGTTAACCGCTACGGCTCCATGGATGCCCACTTGAAGTTGGAACTGGCCGAAAGCATTGAACCCATTGGTAGCTTTGGCTATTTCTACGAAGCCCATGTGCAACTGAGCAAAGGCACTCAGGTGCTGCGCTTCACGGTGGATGATGTGCCTGACACCCCCGGTGATGGGATCCAAATGCTAGTTACCACCACCACTTTCCTGAAGAAATCGCGGGAAGACTCCAGCGCCCTACCCGACTCCCAAAAAGCGCAATTGATGCAGGGCCAAACGCTGCAAATTAAGGGCTATGCCTGCCTAGGAGGACATTTTCGGGTAACGTTGGCCACCCCGATCGCCGGATTTGGCGATGTCGGCTTTATCTATTGGCGGCATGTGCGCTTAACCCGCCTCGGCCAGGAAATCCCCTTCGATCCCGATGCCCTCACCGCCCGCATCCTCCAAGATACGGTACTGAAAAAATCGCCCGTTGATTCTTCTAAACTTGCAGCAGAGGATAAAGTGAGCGCCCCTGCTGGTCGGGTCTACGGCGTGTCGAGTTACACGATCGAAGGAGGGCATATCAAGCTCTCGACCACCGAAGAATTTCCCGGCTTTGGCAATACGGGCTATATTTTCCCGAACTTTGTGCAAATGCAGCGGGGTGGGCGATCGTTCAATCCCATTCCGCCGCAGGTGGAACTGAATGTGCCCTACTTCTCCCAACGGGACAATCCGCGCCTCTATTGGTCTACTTGCAACGTCACGTCGATCGCTATGGTGTTTTACTACTACGGCGTGCGATCGAAGGATGGCGGACAACTGGAAGATGAACTGCTGCAATGGTGCCTCGATCGCTACGGGGCAGGATCCCAGACGGATCACAGTGTTCTCATTAAGTTAATCGAAGCCTACGGCTTTAAGAGCCAATTCAGCACCACCTACAAGTGGCAAGACATCAAAGAAGAACTGATGAACCGTCGGCCCGTGGTTCTGTGTGGCTATTTCACCCATGGCGGCCACATTGTTACCGTGGTGGGCTACACCCCCCAGGGCTACATTGTGAATGATCCTTGGGGGGATGGTTATTACGGCTATGCCAGCACCGAAGGCCGCAAGCTGATTTATCCCTACGACTACACAACACAAATGTGCGGTGTGGATGGGGATGTGTGGGCGCACTTTATCCGGAAAGCGTAAACGCCGGGAAACCATCTCTCTTGAGTTCCCATCTTCCAAGCTGCATTGTGGTTGGGAGATGGGCTCATTGTCTGTAGGATCCAGCTTATTCATTATCCTGACGAGGAGGACTGAGCAAACCTATGCCACGCCTAAATCCGTACACATTGCAAATGCAAATCACCCGCATGTTCCAGCAGGGACAGTCGCTTTTTGCGCCCATGAAGGTGCAGGAATGGCTGAAGGAGCGGGGACACAATCCCGCAGAATATAACATTCTGTTCCACCAAAAACCTGCCCCTCCAGGATCGGGCGAGGTTATGGTAACGGAAATTGAGCTGAAACGCAAAGATGGTCAAGCTGTGGATGACTGGCTACAACAGGAAGTGAATCGCTGGGCCTAAGGGAATAGTATATACATAGAGTCTCAATTAGGTAGGGGTAGGAGCGTAAACGGGTTGGGGGGTAGAAGGATAAATCGGGAATATTATTTGCAAATCCCTCAGGCTAATCTGCGATCGCGCCTTAAGCGACTCGATCGATCTCTGTACTCCGATCGGGAGTCCTTTGCCTGCAGTAGACTATTAAACCGATCAACAACAGTAAACCCGCTAAATACTTCAAAGGTGACGGGACGATCGGACTGGGCGAAAAAAAGCCTTCGATCGTCCCGGCAATCACGAGCATCGGCACAATGCCATAGACCAACTGCGCCGCTTGCGTTCCATAAATCTTAAAGGCATCCACTCGACGATACTGCCCCGGAAACAATAACGCCCGCGCAATCAGAAATCCGGCTCCCCCCGCAAAAAAAATTGCAGGCAGTTCCAATGCGCCATGGGGAAACACAAAGGCCCAAAAGGGATAGGCCAGGTTGTTTTGCCCGACTAACGTGGCGATCGCGCCAATCATAATGCCATTGAAAAAGAGCGCCCAAGTGGTTAGCAATCCACCGGTAATGCCCCCGGCAATCACCCGGAAGGACACCACCAAGTTATTGACCATAATGCCGCTGGAGGCTAGGGGTTCCGAACCAACAATATTGCCCATCCACAGTTCCCCCCGATCGCGCACCTGTGAAATCAAGCTAGCTGGGGCAATTAATGCAATAAAATCCGGATCCCGCCAAGCTAACCACCAAGCTAATAATGCTCCCAACAGAAATAAAGCCGTCGCCAACGCCGTATAAGCCCAAGTCGCCTGCACCACTGCCGGAAATCTCCAGCGGTAGAATATCCAAACCTTCTGCCATTCCTGCCGCCGCGAACCTTGGTAGACCTGATTGTAGGCTCGACTGGTAAGCCCTTGGAGTACATAAATTAAGGTTTGGCTGGCTTGGGTGGTTTTCGCGCGGGCGAGATCGGCAGACACCGATCGATACAGGCTCGACAACGACTGGATTTCTATGGCGGTCAGCGATCGGATCCCTTGCTTCTCAGCCTTTTGCAGCAACGCTTCCAACTGTTTCCAAGAAGGCTCTTTACGGGCAATCCATCGCTGAATATTCATAACGGGCTATCAAGTTTAGGGACTATCTGACCAGGGAACATTTGCCAAGGCAACGCGATCGACCCAGATTCTAGGATGAAATAATTAGTGAAATTTTGCCAAGGTTAGGCAACTCGCGAATAAAACTAAGATAACTGCAAATATCTGATTGCAAAAATTTGTTCGATCGATGTGTGAACAGATCACCTAGTTTGGATCAATTTGGGATAAATCGCCTATGTCATTTTCTTCACCTTCCAATGGCCCATCCCCGAATGAGCCGTCGCCCATCAAACCTTTGAGCGTAGGA
Organism: Alkalinema pantanalense CENA528; assembly: GCF_050753345.1. Taxonomy (NCBI): domain Bacteria; kingdom Bacillati; phylum Cyanobacteriota; class Cyanophyceae; order Leptolyngbyales; family Leptolyngbyaceae; genus Alkalinema; species Alkalinema pantanalense. The sequence continues at coordinate 31,104 of NZ_JBLZFX010000020.1, forward strand.
AATGTTGTCAGTGCGGCCTTCCGCCTCTATAGTGCCCATTTCAATCAATATGTGGGGATTGCTTTTCAAGCCACACTCTGGGTGGTATTGCCCCTATTGTTACTGTTGGTTCCTGCGGTCTACTTCGTGAGTATGGTCGGTGGCCGATCGGGAACGGCTCAAGGATTGGGCGTTTTTTGGCTCATTGTGATCGCTTGGAGCATGGGATATATCTACTGTTTAAGTTGTTATCTCGCCCAAGCCGCTGCCATCACTCGCCTAGCCCATAGTGAACTGCTGGAAAAACCCGAAGACCCTAAAGTCGTTCAACGAATCACCCAAAGTCGTCGATGGTCGTTTTTGGGCAGTGCTTTTTTATTAAATCTCCTCATTCTGGGAATATCCATCGTCCTGTGGATCGGATTTGCAATTTTCCTTGGCTTGATAGCGGGTTCCGGTGCAATTCGCCTCACTCCATCCGGTAGACCCATCATGAACGATCCGGCCCTAGCCCTAGGAATCTTACTCTTGGTCATCGGTGCAGCCCTTGTCTGGCTAACTTGGGTAACTTGGATATCTGCCCGGTTTGCATTACGAGAAGTCACGATCGCGGTGGAAGATAATGTGGGGGCAGCGGATTCTCTAGGGCGTAGTTGGAACTTGACCAAAAAACATGCAGGCCGAATTATCTTAATCCTAGTTGTTGCATTTCTGATCACACTCCCCATTCAAGTCCTCTTACGAGTGATGATCAATGTAGTCAATCAAACGATTGCCCTTAGTTTGCCAAGAACTACACCCAGTTACGCCATTATTAGCTCAATCATTGCGATGATTTTGGGATTTACCGTTAGCATTCTTACGCTCCCCTACTGGCAGATCATTCAATCCGTGATTTATTACGATTTGCGCAGTCGGCGGGAAGGCTTAGGACTGAGCTTGCGCGATCGATAATTGGTTGCCAGTGCCGACGCGATCTCACCTTTGGCAATTCATCCTTTGCGCGATCGGTAGAATGCCCTATGCGATCGCACCCTACCCATGAAATATTTCAACCGCATCACCCTCTACACCCCGGAAAGCGTTGCCCTGGAATTTACCTTGGCAGGTATTGGTAGCCGAGCCTTTGCGCTCTTAGTGGACTACCACATTCTCGCTTTGGTAATTGTTGTCTTTTTATTGCTCTGGCTGGCGTTGTCCTTCCAACTCACCGAATATCTCCTCCAACTCAATATCGACTACTCGGGCCTGAGCAACTGGCTGATCGCCATTCCCTTTTTGATCGTCTTTGTCATTTTTGTAGGGTATTTCATCTTTTTTGAAACCCTCTGGAAAGGCCAAACCCCAGGGAAAAAATGGGCCAAAATTCGCGTTATTCAAGACAATGGACAACCCGTTAGCCTGCGGCAGGCCACATTAAGAGCATTGCTACGCCCCATCGATGACACATTATTTCTGGGCTTTGTGTTCATTGTGTTAGGTAAACAGGAAAAGCGCATAGGGGACTGGGCAGCGGGAACAGTCGTCGTTCAAGAAGAATTACCCCCTGTGGGATCTGCGGCCTTTCCCCTCTCAGGCCAAGCGCAGGAGGTGGCCGATCGCCTGCTCGCCGTGGCCGATCTGACGCAGTTGCTCCCCGATGATTTCGCGATCGTGCGGGAATACCTCCAACGGCGCAACCAGTTATCGGCAGATGCCAAGGCCACCACAAGTCTCAACTTAGCCAAACAAGTTCAAAAAGTTCTGACTTTAGACAAATTGCCCTTCGATATGACTCCAGATTTATTCTTGGAAGGAGTGTACTTGGCCTACCAGCAACAATTTGGCGATCGCTGGTTAGCTTAAATCCGCTGGTGGAAACGTTCTCCACGTTTACTTCTTAGCCTGTCTAAGGCTGGGGCTGAACTCAAGGTCTGTTCTACCAAGACGGTCTGTTTTGCTGAGATTCATGTAGATCTTGAAGTAAATCTTCATCAAACCTGTGATCTTGAACAAAGTTCTTGCTGATTGGCTGGAGAACAATCCGAAAAGACTGTTAGCTGTATTAAAGTTCCGATCAGGAGTCCTATAAAGCTCTATGGATAATTCTATGTTTGACTGCATTGTGGTGGGTGCGGGGCCAGCCGGCGGATCTGCGGCTTACCATTTGGCCAAGCGTGGACGCTCTGTGATGGTGTTGGAGCGGGCGGCTCTACCTCGGCAAAAAGCTTGTAGTGGTGGCGTATCTCCCGCTGTAGGCCAATGGTTTGACTTTGACTTCAGCCCCGTCATTGCCAAAAAAGTATCAGATATTCGCTATACCTGGCGGGTCAGTGACCCCGTAGATGCCAGCTTGAATACGCCGGAACCGATGTGGATGGTCGATCGGGCGGCCTTTGATTTCTATGTGCTGCAACAGGCGGAAAAACTGGGGGCCCAGTGGCGCGATCGCACCGAAGTCACGGGCATCGAATTTCGTGGCGACCATTGGCAGGTCAAAACGACAGACGGCGAACTGCAAGCCCGCTATTTGATCGCTGCCGATGGAGCCAAAGGGCCGATGGCGCAGTGGCTCGGGTTCAAACCTCGGGAGGTGCGCACTGGAGCCTTGCTAGAACTCCCCGTTCAGGATGGTATTACCCGCGCCCAATTCGACTTCGGTATCATCAAAAACGGCTTTATTTGGAGCTTTCCTAAGGCAGAAGGCTATTCGATCGGCACAGCAACCTTCCGAGGCAAGGGCAACGAAGATCTCAAGGCAGCGCTGTCGGAATATTCCAGCCTCCAGGGCTACAACCTCAGCCAAGCCAAGATTACGGAAGGGGCCATTTCTGTGTGGGATGGCGACGAGCAATTGCATACCCGCAATGCCCTGCTGGCGGGAGAAACGGCAGGGGTGGTTGATCCGTTCACGGGCGAAGGCATTCGGCCTTCCATGTTTAGCGGGGTAAAGGCCGCGGAGGCGATCGACCAAGCGCTGACCGGAAATGCCAATGCTTTGGCCAATTACACCAAACTCATTCAAGAAGAATGGGGCAAGGATATGGCCTGGGCGCAAAAGCTGGCTGGCATTTTTTACCGGGTGCCCCAAATTGGCTACAAAGTTGGCGTGAAACGGCCTACCGCCACCGATCGCTTGGGTAAAATTATGTGCGGCGAAATGAAATATGCTGACGTGGCAACCCGTGCGCTGAAGCGGTTGAGTGGTGGATTAATTCCGGGGTTGGGTTAACTACTCAACAGCCATAAATCTGAGGCTTAATGTAGGTTTGACATACATACCAGGTTCGATTACACCAATGTCCCTCACAAATCCCCCGTACTGGGACGGAGAATTCACTTTCGGGGGGTGTCGGGGGAGTAGAGTCCCCTGACATAGCAGGGGGGCGGGGAGAAGTTCCCCGATCTTCGCTGCGCAGCAGCCCCGACGATCGCGCTGCACCACGAATTCAGCAAACTCACGCTAATTCAAAAAGAGCCGTCTATCAGACGGCTCTTTGTTGTCGATTACTTCGATGCGATCGTGGGTCTACACGGTCATAATGTCTTTTTCTTTTTCTGCGAGCACCCGATCGACATCTGCAATGTACTTATCCGTCAGCTTTTGCAGCTTGTCTTGCAGGTCGCGGGACTCGTCTTCCGAAACTTCTTTGTCCTTTTCCTGTTTTTTCACCGCATCAATGCCATCCCGACGAATACTGCGAATGGCAACCTTACCTTCCTCCGCATACTTCGCCGCCAGTTTGACGAACTCCTTACGGCGCTCACTGGTCAACGGGGGAATATTCAACCGAATCACAGACCCGTCATTGTTTGGCGTTAGACCAATATCAGACATGGAAATCGCTTTTTCGATCAACGACAGTGACGAGCGATCGTAGGGTTGAATCTGCAACGTCGTCGAATCCGGCGTGCTGATATTAGCCAACTGCTTGAGGGGAGTCGGCGAACCGTAATACTCCACCGTAATTTTGTCTAGCAGAGAGGAGTTGGCGCGCCCCGTCCGAATCGTATTGAACGCTCGCACAGTAGACTCCACCGACTTTTTCATCCGCTCTTCAACATCAGCTAACATCACAATCTCCTCCAACAATCGTCCCGATCGGTTCACCCATTACAGCACGGCGTACATTTCCGGACACAGAGAGGTTAAATACCATAATCGGAATATGGTTCTCTCGACAAAGGGAAATCGCCGCTGCATCCATAACTTTCAAATCATGGGTCAGAACGTGCGAGTAGGTCAAGGTCTCGAAGCGTTTCGCATCGGGGTTTTTCTTTGGATCCGCATCATAGACCCCATCTACCTTAGTGGCTTTAAACAGCACATCGGCTCCAATTTCAGCGGCTCTGAGGGCTGCGGTGGTGTCCGTGGTAAAGAAAGGATTACCGGAACCTGCACCAAACACAACCACCCGGCCTTTTTCTAAGTGGCGAATGGCTCGACGACGGATATAGGGTTCCGCGACTTCCTGCATGGCGATCGCGGTTTGCACCCGGGTGGGCACCGCAATCCGCTCTAGCGCATCCTGCAAGGTAATGGCGTTCATCACCGTTGCAATCATCCCCACGTAGTCCGCCGTGGCCCGTTCCATCCCGGCTGCTGCGCCACTCACGCCTCGGAAGATATTGCCTCCACCCACCACGATCGCGACCTGAACACCGGACTTCACTACATCTGCAACTTCTTGAGCGATGCCGTCTACTACCTCAGGGTCGATTCCATAATTTAAATCGCCCATCAAGGCTTCCCCACTGAGTTTCAGCAACACTCGTCGATATGTTACGCTCATGCCCGCCTATCCGATTGCGAAGATTTCCAACCTACGATACCAGGACAGATGCACTTCAGTAACAGTAGATGACAGTTTTTCTGTTACCACAATTAAGCCCAGAACCGGATGAAATGATCCAGCCCATAAGGTCAACATTTAGCAAAACCATTAACTGATCAAGCCGTTGCAAAAGGTGAACACTCAAGGCGCAATCTGATGCATGACCCCGCTTAACTAGGCCGATCGCCATTTCACTGAACAGCCCACCGGAGCCGTTGAGGTTGGCACGATCGCTTCATCGGCTAAGATTCGAGCGATCGCATCTCGCAGGTGGTTTTGGGTTACGGAGGCTGGATTTTGGGCATTGTCATCCACGGCACCGCTGTAGCAGAGAATGCCTTGCTGGTTCAGCAGAAACACATGGGGTGTTTTTTCGGCTCCAAAGGTATGGGCCACATCCTGAGTTTCATCCCGCAGATAGGGAAAATTGATGCCATTAGCTTCAACAAAGGGCTGCATTCGATCGAAGGCATCTTCAGGAAATTGTTTGCCATCGTTGGGATTGATGCCGATGAGCGTAAACCCCTGGCCACCAAAGTCCGCTTGAATCTGCTTGAGCCGATCCAAATACAATTTGACGTAGGGGCAGTGATTGCACATGAAAACCACCCCGATCGCTTTGTACTGTTCTAAATATCGCGCGAGGTGATGCACAGAGCCATCTGCACCGGGCAACTCAAAGTCGGGCGCGTATCCGCCGATCGCTGTTCCTTCCATAGTCGAACTTTACAAGAGCCTCAAGGCAACAGGTTTCCTTTCAATTTATAGACCAAATTGGTCAGACTGAACCTGAGAAACAATCTTAAAGTCTGCTGAACAATGGATGGATTGAGAATCAAAGCTAAAACAGTCACAATGACACAGGTAGGTTGCATACCTGCTGTCTGCTGAGATCTTTTGATCTACATCAATCAACTGCATCAATCGAAATTTGTCGAAGCAAGCATTTGCTTGAGTATCTTTTTATCCCGTTAGTATTTTTTATCCCCTTTCCTCATTCCATGCCCTGAAACTTATGACAGTTGCCTGTTCTGAAACAACGCCCTATCGGATTTGGGAGTGGCAAGGGTTTGACATTGGCTACCAAACGACTGCTGACCAATCTATCCCTAACCCATCTGCGGGCGATCGCCGCCCCGCTGTTTTGCTGATCCATGGCTTCGGGGCCTCTTGCTACCATTGGCGCAAGAATATTCCCGTTTTGGCCCAGACCTGTCGGGTGTATGCCTTGGATCTCATCGGCTTTGGCCGATCGGCGAAACCGAAACCCAACCAGGAAATTGCCTACACATTTGAAACTTGGAGCCAGCAAATTCGCGATTTCTGCCGAGAAGTGATTGGGTCTCCGGTATTTTTGGTGGGCAATTCGATCGGCTGTGTGGCAGCGATGCAGGCAGCCGTAGACGAACCGGATCAGGTACGCGGGCTTGTCTTATTGAACTGCTCCCTACGGCTACTCCACGATCTCAAACGCCAAGGACAAGCTTGGTATAAGCAGGTAGGGGCTCCCATTTTGCAGTCGGTTTTACAAAACAAAGCGATCGGTCAGTTCTTTTTTAATCAAATTGCCCAACCTAAAGCGGTCAAAAATATTCTGCGCCAAGCCTACCACCGCCCAGAAACTGTGACCGATGAGTTAGTGGAATACTTGCTAGCCCCCGCCCGCGATCCAGGTGCCGTAGACGTTTTCTTGGCCTTTACCGCCTACTCCCAAGGCCCCCTACCGGAGGATCTATTACCCCAGTTAACCTGTCCCACCCTAGTGGTTTGGGGGGAACAAGATCCCTGGGAACCGATCGACCTGGGGCGAGCCTTCAGCCAATATTCCGCAGTGGAGAAATTTATTCCGCTCCCCGGCGTTGGCCATTGTCCCCAGGATGAAGCCCCGGAGTTAGTCAACCCGATCGTGCAGGATTGGATTCAAACCCACCTGTAAACTCCTACGATCGGTGAAGATTAGGCCGGATGGGTCAACAGCACTACCATTTCTTATACGGTAGAAACTTCCCATTCATGACCACCTTCACCCGATCGCCCTTGGGATCTTCCACTTTTTCGATATCTAACGTGAAATCGATCGCACTCATAATGCCATCCCCAAATTTTTCCTGGATGACATCCTTCATGGGCATTCCATACACCTGCATGATTTCGTAGAAGCGGTAGATCAGCGGATCGGTTGGCACGATCGGCCCCAGGCCCTTCGTGGGGCAGGCGGTTAATTCAGCAACCAACGTTTGCGGCAAATCCAACGCCGTTAACAATTTGCGAGCTTCTTCTTCCGAGGCCGCCGCTTGGCCATAGAATAATGCGGCAACCCACACTTCATCCCGATCGAGCAAGGATTCCAGGTCAGCAAACGTCAAGCCCTTTTGCTTTTTGGCGGCAAGTAATGTTTGCGTCAATGCGGGAATTTCAACGCTAGACATCCTGAACTCCTGATTCACAATAGCTAATTCACAACCCTTGATTCACAACTACGCTGCCCATTGCCAGAAAAACGGTTGCCGTCAGCAATCCTAGTTGAAAATCTATTCCATTAGAGACTAAGTTGTTGGAGCGAACTGTGAACCACAAGCAGTTTTTTCGATCGACTGATCCCGTGCCCTTGCTACAACAATTTTGCAAGCCGTAAATTTTGCAAGCCGTAGTCACCGCCTCTACATCTCGCATCCGTGAATTACCACGCTATCGACGGTGATTAAATCATCGAGGCGAATCACCATTCCAGAGTCGAGACGAACAAATTCAACTGCATTCTGGCTGTAAATATCAACGAGCTTGGCCTGGATTACAACCGATTCCCCAGCCTCATTGCGATAGACCACCTCACAAATCCGGCAACGCAAAATCAGTTCCAACAAGCGATCGTAAATATCGCAGTCGATCGGATGATAAGGCCGGTCTTGCATCCTAATGCAACCTGTTATCTAAATATCCCAAGTCTAAATGCCTCGGATCTCGCGGCGCAGTTTTTCTAACTCGGGATCGGAATAGCTATTGGCAGTAGAATTGCCCACTGTTGAACCGCTAGAACTGCTAATCTGTCCCGACGGCGTGGTTCCTAGTAACTGGGTTTTTAATTCCACCAACTCCTGATCAATCTCACTCGCTTCACCGAGCGCTTGGAATTTTTTCTCCAGCTGATCGGTACTCAGTTCCGCAGAAATTTCTGCCTGCGCTTCCAACTGCATTACCTTTTCTTCCATGCGCTCAAAGGCTTGGATCGCGTTGCTGGTGCCGATGCCGCCCAACATATCGTTCAACTGTTGCGAAGTTTTGGCAGCACGGGCACGGGCAATATACATATCTTTTTTGGTCTTTGCATCAATCAGCTTGCTTTCCAATTGCTGCAAATTCTGCTTCAGTTGCCCAACGACACCACTCTGCTGTTGCAATTGCCCCGCCATGGCCTCTGCAGTTTCCTGGTAGGATTTCCGCCGGGTGAGGGCCTCGCGGGCGAGAGCTTCATCTCCCTTTTGTAAAGCAAGCTGCGCCCGACGGTACCATTCATTACTCTGGAGTTCCGCTTGGGTCACTTGCCGTTCTGTCCGCTTTTGGGTCGCGATCGCCTGGGCCACCGCCTGCCGCATCCGCACCAAGTCATCCTGCATATCCGCAACCGCTTGCTCCAGGATTTTCTCGGGGTCTTCGTTTTTCTCAATCCAATCGTTGACATTTGCCCGGACTAAACGCCAGACCCGATCGACTAAACCCATGGGAAATTCCTCAACAAAAAAGAGAATAGCGGCAACAGTACCTCTATTCTCATTGCTTTTTCACTGAATTTTCAATCTCAATTTTCCAGCTTACGGTTCACCCTTCAGGTTACTTTTGTACTTCAGCTTCAATGCCCTGCTGTTTCAGCTCCTGTACCTTTTGCTGGGCTTCTGCCTCGCTATTGTAGGAACCCCCGGTTTGAATTACAGCCCCCGCTTCGCTATTGCGGAAGTAGGAATTGGGATCAAGCTGTTGTACCTTTTCCAGCGTGCGATCGCTATCGTAGGGCACTACCACGTTATAACCGGAACTCTTGGGGCTTTCTGAACTATTGACTGGAGCAGGGGCAACGGATGGCAGCGGAGCCGGAGGTAAAGGAGCCGGAGGCAGTGGCGTCGTATTCCCACTGTTAATCGAGCTAGGTCGGCTGGGGCTATAGCGGGGTGCAGGAGCCCGATAAACAGGGGCAGGAGCGCTAAACCGTCGCGGCTGGGGTAGGGGCGTTGTACGGACTGGGCCACCGGAATTCCCCGATCGACCAAACACAGGCGCAATTCCTGAAGGTTGAGCATTGCCAGCAGCGCTCGAGGGAATTCCCCCTATTGGGGTGCCAGGGACTACTACCGCTTTGCCAGCAGAAAGCTTGGGATTGATTACCACTCCATTCGGAACAGGCTTACCGGCTTTATTCTTATCCATCATCAGTGGCTTACCCATGGGAACCCCTGAGCTACCCGTGCGCAACGCCGTCAAGTTACCCAAGCTGAGATCAGCAAATTCCTGGGAATCTAGGGCAAATCCATTATTAGGTTCTTCGGTGGCTACTGTTACAGGAGCCTGAACCACCGTTTGAGAATTGCTTGGAGCCCGTAGCCCAGCGATCGCCCTTCCCGCCAAGCCCGCGATCGCCTTCAAGCTATTCGGATTCATCACCAAATAGCCAAACATCCCACTGGCTAGCAACATCAACAGCATAGAGCCGACCCCCAAAGGCGTCAGCAGATTCTCCAATACTCCCCGCTCTAAATCGGCTTGGGCTTCCTCTTCGGCAAGGCTGCGTAATAAGGCTTCTGAGGACTCCAGATAATCACTGGGCAAGTAACCTGTTGGGGCATGGTTACTTTGAGCAGCCGTAAAATCCATCGACAACTCATAGGGGTTGTAAGAGATCGCATTGTCGGAGATCGTGTCTGCCGTCAAAGCTTCGATCGAGACCAAAGTATCGGCTTGGGTGGGCAGCACCGCTAAAGCGGAATCAGTAGCTACTTCGTCCTGAGGATCCAAGCTACCGTTGGTTAACCCCACAGAAACCGACGTTTGATCGGCTCCGTCTAGATGAGATCGAGATGCATCATTTCCAGATTGAACCGATGCATACCCCGATGGAGCCCCGATCGGAGCAAAGGATGCCAATTCCACCCGATCAAGCTTGGGTTTAGGATGCATAGCTTTAGCTGAAGAGGGAGCCACCTTCAACCCCGCACGATAGCGACGATAGCGTGCGAGTTCATCCTCTAGCCGACTGTCTAAGTTGCTAAGGGCTGTCTGGATGCGAGGATTCAGGACAGCAGCTAAAGAGCTGTTCGTGGAGTTGGCAAACGTTGCTTGCTGCATAGGTTTATCTATGAGTCTTGACTAAATCCAATTTGAAATCGGAAAAAATGCCGGATTAAGCACCCACCCAAGGTTTCATCAGGTACAAAGCCTTCTTAGAACCCTATGGCGTACCAGTGTAGTCGAGTAGCTCAAAATTGCACGAAAATTTTGATCCCAAGGCAGAACAGTCAAGGATTTAGCTGAATCACCAACCATCCCAATCCCCCGAAATCTTGGCAAGATATCTTTAATTAGTAGTAATTTTGTTTGGGAAATTCAGCATTATGGCTTGGCACTCCGTAGGTAAAGTTCTTCCACAGTTACCCATTCCGGCCCCTTCGATCGAACATCAGCAACTCGATCGCATCCAATCCCAGTGGGCCGAAATTATGGGATCTACCCTTGCCCAGCACACACGACCTATCAGCCTGCATCAAAATATTTTGCAGGTGGCAACGGTCAATTCTGTATGGGTACAAAACTTAATGTTTCAGCAGATATCACTGCTGAACAAGCTCAATCAAACGTTGGAATTGCAATTGGTCAAAATTCGCTTTTCAACCACTCAGTGGTTGACTTCATCGGGGGATCTGGCGGATCTTCGTCCCAATATAAGCACGAACCAGACCTGGGATCAGCACCCATCACTTGATCCCACAATCAGCCACCAGTACCAACTTTCCTTGCTTTACAACACTCCAGAGGCTACTTTTCATCAGTGGGCTGCCCAGGTACAAGCCCGCACTCACCAGTGGCCAATCTGTCCAGTCTGTCAATGCCCTACCCCACCTGGAGAGCTCGATCGGTGGGGATCCTGTTCGATTTGTATAACAAAATGTCAACTCTAGGAAGGAGTTATTCCCTCTGTTGAGATTACTCTTCGTGACGAGAATCTAAAGATTATATGAATGAGTAATTCCACGCAAAACTGTGAGCAAATGACCATGGCTATAGCCTTTGCCTGTTTTGGGAGGGAAAAAGTGTTTTCCACGTTAGTTCAGAATGGGATCAACCTTCTTTCACAGTACGCAACCCCTATGAATCTAGGCGATCCCCGGATTTCGACCTGCCGCCACTGCAAGCATTATCAAATCGAAGGCCGACGCGGTGGTTATTGTCATCAACTGAATTCTCCGGTTCAAGGCAGTTGGAATGCTTGCACACTCGCGATCCCTAGCTTTGCGCCCCTAGTCGCCCCTGCGATCGTTGTAGAGGCCGTGATTGCCGAAGCCAGCATTGCCTCTGAAATGCTGATGGAAGTCATGAAAGTAGAGGCCATCAAAGGAGAATCAACGGTCGGGACGATTACTGAAAGCCCGTTGGAAAGCCGATCGTTCAGCCAGCCTTTGCATGTAGTGGAGGACGGCTGGATAACCACTCAGATCGAGCTTCAGCATCATGGGGATGTAGCTTAATAGGGATCCAACAGCCACATCACTAACACTAAACTGCTCTCCTTGAATATACGATTGCTTCTCCAGTAAAGTATTCAGCCCTCCCATCAAGCGAGGCATTTCTTTCTCTCGACTAGCTTCAATAAAGATCCCAGTTGCGAGAGTCGAGTTGGCGAATAAAATCCACTGATTTGCGATCGACTTTTCTTCGATCGACGAGAAGCCACCCCCGTATTTTTCTGCGAGATAGAGCAAAATTGCACCGGATTCCCATAACTTGAAGTCCCCATCCTCAATGGCCGGAACTTTACCAAATGGGTTAATTGCCAAAAAATCTGGTGCATGGTGAGCACCCGCTGCCATATCCAACAGGACAAATTCGTAGGGAATACCCAGTTCTTCTAAGTACCAATGAATGATTGTGGCGCGACTGCGAGCGCCACCATAAAGTTTCAGCATAACGATTCAGACAGTAATTGATAGCAATGCAATTTAGAACGATGCGATTTAGAGCAATGCAATTGAGGAGAATGTGATTGATGAAAATAGCATAGGATTGATGAGAATCAAACAATCACAGCAGCGTTCAGGGAGTCCAGCCCGATCCCGAGATCGATAGAACCCAAGTACCAGCAGCTCATTATAACGGCTTCTCCCTGAGATGAACCTAAAGAACTTGATGGGTATAGGCATGCTGCTTAACGTTATCTTCGTTGCGGACAATGGTTTGCGAATTGAGGATTCGTTTGCGATCGGTGGAATAGTTGAAGTCTTGCCGAGTCGTTCCTAAGGGGATCAAGTCTTGGGACTGCGGGCGGGCTTGATAGGTACGGGCAGCAGCCGTTGCTCGGTAAGCAAAATCATCACAAAATTGCGTGATCACTGGAAACGCTGTCGGCAACTGAAGACCCTCCGGTGTGAGCACAGACCCGATCGTAATCCCGATCGCTTGCTCATAGGAAGTCGGAATCCCTTTCAGGAGAGCTTCGAGAGCAGCGGCAGGAATCGGTTCAATAATCTGCACAGGATGAACTTCACCATCTTCTCGCAAGAAGCAGGTGGCTAAGCCCACTACCAGGTAACTTTCCGCTACTACATCCGTGGCATTGGGGTATGTATTTTGCTCAATTGTCATAGAAGTTATGTCACCAGAAGAAGTTATTAATCTGAAATTTGGCGGCAGAAAGGTCATTGACTAGGGGAATCGTCTCTTCTCAGTAGGTCGTGATTTTCCCGTCATTCCTCTATTTAAGCCAAGCCGAATTTAAGCCAAGGCCGAAGTTATCTCCAAAATTTTCGATGAAGCGTCAAGATGACTTTTCGCATTCTATCAACTTTGTACCGAAGACAACTGATTTGTGAACAGTTGCAGACACAGTGTTGCATTTCAAATAACTTATTGTTGCCTTATCGCAACTCGATGGTTCACAATCAGCCCTGCAACGACCTCCACTGAACTTCTCTAAGCCATCACTCACCAGCAGGCTGAGCAGGTGCAGAATTGAGGTGTTGACTTGCAGAGGTGTTGACTTTCTAGGGAGAAGGGGCACATTAGGATCATGCAGTACAGATTGCTCCGAGCCTAAATTTTCTGCCACCAGCTTTCTCAACCAGTTGGCTTGCTTGACTTAATCTATCCCGCGCTGGCATAGGTAGGCAGCCAATCTACGGGAAGTTGACCAAACTTCATTGAGAATTGAGTGAAGGAATTTCAAGTTGTGCTGATGACGGGTGTGTTGGCTGCATAGGGAACATAGATTCATGGGGATCAATCTCGCTGATTCGTAGATTGCTATCCCAAACCATTTTCTGGTGTTTAAAGTTAATTTTTTGTCAAGCTAGATTTTTTTGTAAAATTCGGGCATTTTGCCAATTTTTGATTTCGCATCAGGGTAATTGTTGATTTTTATGTTTTCATCTGTTTCTTCCCGCCGTTCACCCCTTAAGTACCGTCCCCATTCCCGTTGGCAATTGCAACGATCGGGTACCTGGCGATTTTTAGCCCGATCTCAGCGTCATACCCATCTGCGGCATCGGACTACCCAGCATCGAATTGCCCAAGGGAACCCATCCTCTCGCCAAGCCCCCTGGAATTGTAGCGATCGGGATCGACTCCTGCGCCAACAATCTCTATTTGCAGCGCAGCGCAGTCAGTTTACCCAAGCCATTGCAGGATTTGATTTACTTATTCATCGCAATCCTAACAGTGCAACGGATTACAACAACCGTGGACTGGTCCATGCCCAACAGGGTCATTGGGAGGCAGCGCTGAGAGACTACAACGAAGCCATTCGCCTCAATCCCAACCTTGCCCATGTTTTCAATAATCGGGCGAACTACTACGCGGCCCAGGGAGACTTGTTTGCGGCAATCACTGATTACCAAACAGCGTTAGAAATTGATGCTTACAACATTCGAGCTTGGGTCAACCAGGGCATTACCTTTCGCGAGCTAGATATGTTCTCCGCTGCGATCGATAACTTCAATCAAGCCCTATGGCTCGTTCAGCAAGAACCCAACTACACCGAGCAGGTCATGTTATCCGCCCACATTTATGCGGAAAGAGGACGTACCCATCACCTCTTTGGCGATTGGAACTGCGCCCTCTCAGATTATTATCTAGCTCTAGATTATCTGAGCCACGAATCCCAACCGACGGTGTATCCTCCGCTTTGGTGGCAAGTAGAGAGCTGGCTCAACGACATCCTGCAAACTCAAAAAGGGGATGGAGTCACGGGCTAGGTTTGCACACTTACCATAAGATTACAAACTATTGGCTTGGCAAACTATTGGCTTGGCAAACTATTGGCTTGGCAAACAAGTTGGGAAGCAAATTGGTAAACAACAGGTTGGCAAACGGACAGACCCTGGGATGGAAGCCAGAACGAATGAGGCTGACCGCTATATTTCAAGCAAGCTCTTAATTTCAAATTTCAAGCAAACTCTTAATTTCAGCTATGCACTCATTCGCTCAGGATTCTTGCAAGCCGACTTTATTTCACACTGCCAATTTTGGCGATCTTGCCATCCTCTTTAATAGTCCAGACATCATAGGTTCCTAGCACATCGCCATTTTCATCGATGTCTACGTTGCCGCTTGCCCCTTGGTAGTTAATAGTCTTCCCAGCCTGGAGTAGTTCTAGTCCTTTACAGACATCGGTGACTTCTTCACCAGGGCCATTGGCCACTTCCCGCAGTTTGCTTTGGATGCCCTCACCTGTGTTAGATTTGGACGCCTGGGCAGCTAGGACGAGAAGCGCCGCTGCATCCCAAGAGTGGGCTGCATAGGCTCCCACAGGCCGCTTCAGTTTGTCTTCCCAAATCTTGGTAAATGTTGCTAGGGCGTTGCCACTTGCGCCAGGAATCGTTCCCAGCACCCCGGTCGCAATAAATTTCCCATCCGTCCCTTTGCCGACTTTGACTGCCAAATCGTCAGCGTACATCCCATCGGGCACCAGAATTGGGATGCCCTTGCTGACCCCTTGTTCATAGGCGGATTTCAACAGCAAGCTCCCCGTTTCGCCGTACATGGCAGCTATCACTGCATCGGGCTTCCCACTAAAGGCTTCAGCCGCCTCTGTTTTCAGAGTCTGGGCATTAGGGTCGTAGCGAGTGGGCTTGGCTTCATTGACGATCGTCCCACCAAGACCTTTGAAGGCTTTGACAAATTCCTTTTCAAACCCAACGCCGTAGTCATTGTTGATCACGATCGTAGAAACTTTGCGATAGCCTTTTTCGTAAGCTAACTTCGCCAGGGCTGGAGCTTGATAGGTATCAGAGGGTGCCGTCCTAGCCCAAAAACCCTGGAAATCCTTAGCTTTTTTTGTAAATTCGGGACTGGTACTGCCGGGAGAAATCAGCATTACCTTGTTCCGAGCCGCGATCGTACCTGCTGCCATAGAGACGCTGCTAGCAAAGGAACCCACCACCCCTGCAACCTTATCTACAGTTGCCAATTTGGTCATTGCTTCCGTTCCAGCCGCTGGATCCGTTTGGTCATTGGCAGCCACTAAGGTCACAGGTGCCCCATTGACGCCGCCACACTGATTCACCGTCTCCACTAGTAGGGGAACCGACGCAATCATCGGTTGACCCAGGGAGGCTAAATCTCCCGTTGAGGGCAATAGGGATCCTAGCTTCAGCCCCTTGCTATCTCCTACCGCCGAACTAGGAGATGTGCCACTAGTAGTTGTCTGAGTTGTCTGAGGCGTTTCAGCTTCCTGGCAGGCTGCCGTGATGCCCCCTACTCCAAGGGCTAAGCTTGCGACTACTAATGCCTTGGGCAGGCTAATTCTGGAAGAAGATCCCAATTTACTCATTGAATGTCTTACCCCTCAACACACTTTAGGTTGTTATTTAGGTTAAGGGTATCGGGTCTGTGGGATTGGAGCAAGGGCTATGGTTGTCTGATTTGCTAAAAATAAGGAAGGATGCTTATTCAAGCATCCTTCCCAGAAAGTATTAAATTTTAGGATCAACACGTGAGCTTTAGAACGGAGAGAGAGGGATTCGAACCCTCGGTACGGAGTTACCTGCCGTACAACAGATTAGCAATCTGCCGCTTTCGACCACTCAGCCACCTCTCCAGGCCACTGCTTAGTTATCTTAACAGATAAATTTTAAGAAAGTAAAGCAGTAGATTTTTTTTTGAGAACGTTGAGGAAAAGCTAGAGCAGAGCCATCGACAACATGACCAGAAAGGCATTGACGGCATAGAACCATCCAACAATCTGGGTTTCAGTCCAACCACTGAGCTCTAGGTGGTTGTGATAAGGGGACATTTTGAAAAAGCGCTGGCCCACCCCATCGGCATTCTTTGTGGCTTTGTAGTAGCTGACTTGGATGATGACCGAAATGGTTTCCCATAGGAATAATCCACTGACAATCAGCAAAGCAAACAGAGAATTCGTCAGTAGGGCAACGGCTGCTAAAGCGCCCCCAAGGGCGAGGGAGCCTGTGTCACCCATAAACACCTTAGCGGGATTACGGTTGTGCACTAAGAACCCCAAGCAACTCCCACTCATACAGGCACAGAAGATCATTAATTCTGGGGCATAGTGGGAACCTTCTAACCCAGCGATCGCGCCCAGACCCAGTAGAGAAATGGCAACGGTACCCCCAGCAAGGCCATCCACTCCATCGGTCAGGTTGGTCGCGTTACTTTCCGCTACCATGACAAACCCGGCCACCACCCAAAACAGAGCACCGAGGGACAGGCCAGACCCGATCGGGAGGGCAATGCGAGTTAAATCGGGAGACTGGGTCAGCAGCATCCAAAGGCAGAAGAGCACAGCCCCACCAATTTGTAGCCCCATTTTCATACGGGGGGAAATCCCTTTGTTGGACTTCTTACGGATGATTTTCCAGTCATCTAAGAAGCCAATGGCAAAGTAGGCGAGGGTGAGAGCTGAGACTGCTAAAACCTTGGGGGCAAAGCCAGACCAGAGGACGGCGGCAATCACTGCAACCGGAACAAAAAAGGCTCCCCCCATCGTCGGGGTTCCTGCCTTCTTTAAATGGGCCTTGGGGCCGTCTTCCCGGATGATTTGACCAGCCTTGAGAGATCGTAGGAGGGGAACCGCAAGATAGCCGACTAAGGCAGTGACCACAGCACAGAGCACTAAAGGAAGGGTAAGAGAAGCTCCTTGAATGAACGATCGGCCTGCCCAGAGATCTAGCAACATGGCCGACCCGGTTAGACCTCCTGTTAGGAATAAAAAGAGGCGCGTTCCTGAAAAGCTAAAAGATTGGCTAGTAAATAACTTGGCGTCCACAACGACACTCTCACTTCACGCACTACACCACACTGAAAGGTTCACCCATTGCTAAGCAATGATCTCATCTAGAAATGGAAACTCAGGAAAGCAACGAACCCCTAAAGTAAAGAGAGCGTATTCTAGATACTTCTCCTCGTTTGCAGTAACGGGCCTCACTTGTAAGTTACTTGTGGGCCATTACTTGCAGGGAATTGTAGGAGATTTTTTCAATCTTGGTTTCCTGAAATCCACTTGCTTGAAGAGCTAGCGGAGAACTGAATCATAAACCCGAAGCTCAGACTTGAATGTCATGTCCGAGGAGACACACTTAAAAAATTCCGACAATCCCGAAGACCTAGATACCTCAACATCTAGGCTTCAACTCAAACCTAATTGTTCCTATTCTTCTAAATCGCCTAGGTCATCGTCATCATCTAGATCATCAAAAGATTCGTCATCGCTTCCCATCAGATCATTAATTTCTTCCTCATCATCGACATAATCGTAGTCGCCCTTTTGCCGTGCCCGGAGGCGACCCGTATGTTCCAACCAATCCAAGATTGAGGACTCTTGTTGGATTGGAATGACACTGGCTGGCTTATCGCGAGGTTCTTGACGAAGAGAAGGATTGTAGACCATGTTGTGGGTTCTAGATTAGCTACGTGTTTTCTGCGTTTGCAGAGTCAGACATTAAAGACTCAGACATTAGGATGGGCTTGAGGTACCCAGAGTTTATCACCGAGTGTGATTTTTGCAGCATCAATCTCGAGATTTTTTAGACTGAATGCAAAAAACATCCCTGATGGACTATAGCGCAGTTGACAAGTTCTGGAAAAGCCGTCTACGAGACATGTTCACCAGTTACTTCTAGTAATCAGGGGAAGATTTCACAAAATATAGGAACTTTACTCCTTAGGGAGTTTCCCTCCACCCATTACCTGATGCTTCCGCAAATTAACGTTGATCCTTGAGGGAGTTTCTGTAATTTTGCAGAGGCAGTAGGATGCCCAGTCCGAGGAACGCCTTGTTACAGTGTAAAGAAATCATCAAGCTGACGGTAATTGACGCCACCTCCATCAATGCACCATCTCAATACCACCAATACCGCATAGGCCCCCATGGGCCTCTGTCACTAGAAAATTATCGCTAGAAAAATAACTATGCTGGGAAAGGCAGAACTACTAACGGCGATCGCAGGAAAAAATCGCGGACTCTTAGCGACCGAGACTGACAAGTTGGCCATTGCTGCCGCTGTGGCCATGCTGGAAGATCGCAACCCCACGCCCCGACCCACGGAAGCGATTGATCTCCTCGCGGGGGATTGGCGACTGCTCTACACCACGAGTCAGGAATTGTTGGGGTTAAATCGCATCCCGTTCAATCACTTGGGCGAGATCTATCAGTGTATTCGGCCCCAAGGCAATCGAGTTTACAACGTGGCAGAAGTGGCAGGGCTTCCCTTTTTAGAAGGGCTATTTAGTGTGGTTGCCCAATTTGAACCCATTTCCGAACGCCGACTGGAGGTGAAGTTTGAACGGGCGATCGCCGGGTTACAACGCCCCATCGGATATCAGTCACCCAGAGCCCTCATCCGCGACATTGAAGCCGGTAAACGATTTCTGGGGGTGGATTTCCAGATTCCGCCCCGCGATCGCAATGGGTGGATCGACGTTACTTATTTAGATGAAGATTTACGCCTTGGGCGCGGCAATGAAGGAAGTATATTTGTGCTAACAAAGTGTTAGGGAACTCTTTGAACCCGTCAATTCGAGCCGTAAGTGAATTGAGAAGGAGTTTCCCTCGTTTCTGCTCTGTGGTTTAGCCATGCGTTTGTCCCAAGGCCAACTTTCTCTGTTATCTAATTGTCCCCGCAAGTTCCAGTACCTCATTTTGGAACAGTTAGCTGTACCGACAGTGCCGGAGGAATCGTTGCGCTTAGCAGAAGGAAGTCAGTTCCATCGGTTATTGCAACAGTGGGATTTGGGGTTGCCGATCGACCCTTTAGCAGCCACCAATCCAGCCCTGAAAAATTGGTTTGACGCCTTTTTGGCGGCGGCACCCCAAATTTTGATCTTGGAGGGAGAACCGCAACCCCTTCGTCAAAGTGAACAGAGCCGCACGATCGCTCTAGCTGATCACGTCCTAGTTGCAGTTTATGACCTGTTGCTGCTAGGCCAATTGCAGGCGCACATTTTAGATTGGAAAACCTATCCTAAACCCCAGCAAGTTCGCAACCTGGAACGCCAATGGCAAACCCGTCTCTATCTCTACCTGTTAGCGGAGACTAGCCACTATTCGCCAGATAGCCTTGCCATGACCTACTGGTTTTTCCAAGGGCGGGATGGACAAGCCATTCCCCAATCAATCACTCTACGCTGGGATCAGCAACGCCACGATCGGACTCACCAGGAGTTAATGCAGTTACTCACTCACCTCAGCCAATGGCTAACTCAGTACGAAACCGCTGGTACTGATTTTCCCCAAGTAACGCGAAGTTCTCCCCTCTGCCAAACCTGTCCCTTTGTCGTTAGTTGCCAACGCCATAGCCTACTGGACTTAACTCATGATCTGCCTTACCCCGACTGGGATACTTTGTCCTGGGAGACGATCGCTGAAATTCCCCTTTGATGTCCTGTCTTGTGTGATTCCCTGTTTTGTTTGATCCCCTGTCTCAGCTAGCGTTCCATGAATCTCCCCATCCTTCCTCCCTGGCTTCTGAGCAACGAATCACCGCCCGACACCTTTTGTCGATCGCTGCAATCCATCACCCACCTCCCCAGTCAGTATCTGGCACGGCTGTTGTGGAATCGGGGGGTGCGGGATCTGGACAATTTGCCAGGATTTCTCAACCCCCAGCAATATCAGCCCTGTCCCGCCTGGGCCTTCGGAGAGGAGATGGAATGGGCGATCGATCGATTGGTGCAGGCCCGATCGAACCAGGAAAAAGTCGCCATCTGGGGGGATTTTGATGCTGACGGGGTAACAGCCACAGCGGTGCTATGGGATGGTTTGGGACAGTTTTTTGCCAAGGACGATCGGCTGACCTATTACATTCCCAATCGCTTGACCGAATCCCATGGGCTCTCTCAGCAAGGGATCAATCAGCTTCATGCCGCAGGGTGTCAGTTAATCGTCACCTGCGACACAGGCAGTACAAACTTAGCGGAAATTGACTACTGCAATTCCCTAGGGATTGATGTCATCGTGACTGATCACCATACGTTAGCGCCGGAACGCCCTCCGGTGTGTGCGATCGTCAATCCCCGCAATTTACCCTCGGATCATCCCCTGGCTACACTATCCGGGGTTGCCGTAGCCTACAAATTAGTTGAAGCGCTGTACGATCGCTTGCCCAAGGTTCCCGTAAAACCGTTAGAACACCTGTTAGATCTGGTGGCGATCGGATTAGTCGCCGATTTAGTGGAACTCAAGGGCGATTGCCGTTATCTCGCGCAGCAGGGCATCGCTCAATTAAAACAACAGGCCGATCGCACCACCGCTACCCGCCCTGGATTATTTCACCTACTGGAATTCTGTAAACGGGCCGGCGATCGGGCTACGGATATTGCCTTTGGCATTGGCCCCCGCATCAACGCCGTCAGTCGGATTCAAGGCGATGCCCATTTCTGTGTGGAACTCCTCACCAGCACCGATGCCGCGCAATGTCGCCAACTGGCAGAACAAACGGAACTGGCTAACACCCGCCGTCGCGCCTTGCAACGGGAAGTGGCTGAACAAGTGCTCGATCGGGTACAGCAGCTCGATTTATCTACAACCCAAGTGATTGTGCTGTGGGATGAACAATGGCATCCCGGCGTTTTAGGGTTGGTCGCGAGTCAAGTGGCCCAAGAGTTTGGTCGTCCAACCATTCTTCTGAGTACAGAAAGTTCCTCTGCCAACACCGCAGGGGATCGATCAATCGCCCGTGGTTCCGCTCGATCGGCCAACCACATTGACCTCTACGAATTGGTCAAGGATCAAGCCCATTTACTGCATCGCTTTGGTGGCCATCCCTACGCCGCAGGGTTAAGTTTGGGGGTCGAAAATTTACCCCTATTTGCCGAGGCGATTAATCAACGCGCTTTACAGGAACTGGCCGATCGGGTAGGGCAACGTCCCTTACCAGTTGACCTCCAAGTTACGGTGGCGGAACTGGGGCTAGATCTCTATCGGGAACTGCGAGCCATCGAACCCTGTGGTATGGGCAATCCGCCGCCTCGGTTACTGCTCAAAAATGTGTGGTTTACCCAAGCAACCCACCGCAACCTCACCGATCGCAACAACAAAAAAGTCACCTACATTCGCACCACCTTTCGCCTGTGGGATCAGACCTGTGGCGAAGAGAGTTGGCCCGAAGGCATTTCCGGCAGTTGGTGGGGACATTACAAAGAAGAACTTCCAACAGGACACTGTGATGTGGTGGTGGAATTCGAAAATAATGTGTATCAACGGTGCTATGAAGTGCGATTAATTGACGTACGGTCGAGCCCCTCGATCGAGCAACCTGGGAAATGGCCCGATACCCTACCGACCCAAAGTCGCATTGCCCCCCTTTCCTCCGATCGGGCAGCCCTAGATTGGCTGTTGGATTGGCGAGCCCTCGATCCTGAGGAACACAAAGTTCTATCAACCAAGGATGCTGACATTTTAGTGATGACCACTTGCCCAACCGATTGGGAAGAGTTCACCCCTTGGTTCCGACGGGCCTATCAGGAAGGCAAATACCTCGCGATCGCCTACCCAGCCCCTCTCCTCTCCCCCAGTCCAGAACCTTGGCTCAAACTGTTGGGCATTGCCAAATACCTCAGCCGCACCGAAGCTTGGGCATCGCCACAGCAGATTCTTGCACAGTTGCAAATCACACCCTCCACCCTACGCATTGGCCTTCAAGCTTTGCAATCCCTTGGCTTAGAGATTATCAGCGGCGATCGGGGCTTAACCGTCGGTGGGCCATCCTCTCCCCAGCAAAAAACCCCCAGCTTTTCCAATCCCGATTGGCGAACCGCAGGCCAGCCCTTCCTCCACGCCGTTCGAGAAGAGGGGTTCCGCCGACAATATTTTGCAACCGTTCCCTTTGGCTTACTACAAACATTCGCCCGTAGAACCTTACCCTAGCCAGCACTCCTTAAGGATTGGCTGGTGTTTCAGAAGGGGGAGTCATTGGATTGGCCTGAGGGGTCGGATCGGCGGGATTAGGACTTGTAGAGGGGATATCCTCTGGAGATTGTTGGGCATTGGGAATTGTCTCGGTCGTAGGCGTGGGACTAGACGGAGTTTTGGGTTGAGCGGTCGGGGCATTGGGATTGTCAGGAGGCAGAACGAAATAGGTTCTGCCTTCGGGATCCTTCCGTTCTTCCGCCCCAATTTTTAACAGTTCCTGCCGCGCCCGCGCCTGGGTTTGCCGATCGCGCGTGACCTCCGCTTGTTCAAACACTGAGCTCCAACCCCAAAGCCGAACCATACGACTATCGGGATCGGTTTTGAGGAACGCAGCTGTCTGCTTCATCAATGGCCCAACCCGGCTGACATCAGGATCGATCGATTGCATCGCCCAATCTCCAGCCATGTCATGGGAGACGATCGATCCCGGAACATCACCGAGGAGCAGGAGTTGATCTAACGCTTTAAACCGCCAGGGAAGAAATGCTTTGGGATGCTGATTGGCCTGTAGCGCATTGGTTCCTCGGGTCATGTAGTCCACTGCAATATCGGGCTTCCCCAGTCGGTAGGACAGAGTTCCCGACAAAAAGAGATAGCTTTCAACAAAACGCGGATCCCAACGAGTGATTAGGTCAAAAAACTGGGGAGCCAGTTCGTACCCTAATTGGGCTCGCGCTTCGTCATCCCCGTCGTACTGGAGGAAGTTGAGAAAGACCCAATCGGCCATTAAGTTATCGAAACCGAAGGTAGGCGATCGCTGCAAAATATCAAGCTTCCAGCGTTCCTGCTGATTTAGCTGCTCCGGAGAAAATGTGAACTCGGCACCCTGCTGTAACTGGGTACGCTGCATAGCAACCAGCCCCGTCAGCGCCCCTGCGGCGATCGCAAGTTTCCCTAAAGTGAATAACAGGTTTTTCCAGCGATTTCCAACCATAGGACTCCATTAGTGATTGGCAACAGTATTACCGAAGCAGTATTACTAGCGACATCGGATAAGGTCAGCTTGCTGCAAAATTGAAGACGTTCGATCGCTTCCTAGCTTTTGCAAGACTTTCGGCTTTTGCGCTCCCATTTTGCCAAAAGTTACTGCTACACTAGCCATAACTTCCGTAATTTTATTCGTTATCCTAGGCAGCTTATTTTACTTTTCCAGCCCAATCTCGACTGAAGTAGGATTGGTAGTATGTGTTCTCCGTGATACATCGGTGATACCTAGCCCTTTATTCAAGCAAGGTGTTCAAACCGCTGACTTGAACCACTTGTCAAACCGTCACATTGCTGCCTTTGCTCAGGTCAGGATGTCTACTACTTTGGACGAGTTATTTGGGACAAGTTACTTTGGACAAGTTATTTTCTCCGGATTGCTCTCACCTTTTTGAGTGATTGTGATTAACTCGGTGAAAACAAGTCACTGTCTGGGCTCCTTTTTGTGTAAGTCACTAGAAATCAACATCGTTCAATGATTGGATGGCTATGCTTTAGATATCAGCCTTCTTCAGTATTAACCCTAGGTATAAACCTTGGATATTAATACACAGGAGATATCAAGCAGGGATGTCAAACACAGGTATCGCACTCAATGAACCTTAGCCTTGAGATCTGTTGACTATCAGCGCTGCTACGGATTGTCCGGTTTTTTCATTCCGTTCCTAACTATTGCGATCGCAGCCAATGAACCACCTCATCCAACGTTCCTTTCTGTCACAGTTGCTTCTCAGCACGACCCTTTTGACCAGTGCCGTTCTTGCCCCCTGTCTGCTCAATCGCCCCGCCCAGGCATCCTTCCAAGACAGCCCTAAGGTGCTAATTGATGAGGCATGGCAAATTGTCAACCATGAGTATGTTGATCCCACCTTCAATCGCAAGGATTGGCAAGCCATTCGGCAGGATCTGTTAAGCCGAGACTACTCCTCCAAAGAGCAAGCTTATAATGCTCTGCGCCTTGCGCTGAAGCAGTTAGATGATCCCTATACGCGCTTCATGGATCCTAAGCAGTTTGACGTGCTGAATAGTCAGACATCGGGAGAATTATCCGGCGTCGGAATCCGGTTAGAACTGGATAGTCAAACCAAAACTTTAACGGTAGTGGAACCCTTGCCCAACTCACCTGCGGCCAAAGGCGGCTTAAAGTCAGGCGATAAGGTTTTGGCAGTCAATGGCAAGTCCACTAAGGGAATGACAGTGGATGACGCATCTAGTCTGATTCGTGGCCAGGAAGGCACCAAGGTGGTTCTGCGGATTGGGCGATCGGGAGCCAGTGAGTTTGATGTTCCCTTGACGCGAGCCCGGATTGAACTGCAAACCGTTCGCTACGACGTCAAGCAAGAAGGAAAACGTCGGATTGGGTATATTCGCCTGAGTGAATTTAGTAGTCATGCGGCGGAACAGATGCGGCAAGCGATTCGATCGCTGCTCTCTGAAAAGGTAGACAGCTTTGTTCTGGATCTACGGGGCAATCCGGGGGGCTTACTCCAAGCCAGTATCGAAATTAGCCGTATGTGGATGGATCAAGGCAGCATTGTCAAAACTGTCGATCGCAAAGGGGGAAGCGAAGAAATTGCGGCCAATCGCACCGCTTTAACTAAGCTACCTCTAGCTGTTTTGGTCGATAAAAACTCTGCCAGTTCCAGCGAAATCTTAACTGGAGCTTTGAAAGACAACAAACGGGCCACCGTTGTGGGTAGCCAAACCTTCGGGAAAGCACTGGTTCAATCCGTCCATCCCCTTTCGGATGGATCAGGCTTAGCCGTGACGATCGCCCACTACTACACCCCGAATGGAACCGACATTAGTCACAAGGGAATTGAACCCAACGTCGTTTTAGATCTGTCTACCGATCAGCAACGCAAGCTCTATACCAATCCAAAACTGCTAGGTACCCTGGAGGATCCGCAGTATATTCGAGCGATCGCAGCCCTAGAGCAAATTGCCAATAGCAACACGGGCAATCAAAATGTTGGCCAGCGTCCGGCCACACCTGGTACAACCCCTGGATTGTTCGCCCAGTAGGGGTTGGTATTGCTGGTCGTCAACTCATTACTGCCCAGCACAACGCTAGCAGACATCCCCCTAACGGACACAACACGAACAAACGCAACCGCTACCGAACGTTGCCCATCCACCTTCCATTCGCTTCCGGTCGTCCTGGCAGCTATGGGAGGTTTTCTTTCATGGTTTGCGCGATCGCCCTGGGACAGATGAGGTAGGTTCGCTCGATCGGTTGAATGAGGGTGCGAACCAAGGCCGATCGTTCACTAATTTCCTGCAAGCCTTGGGTCGTTTGCAAATTAATGCCCCGCTGATACAGGGTATAACCACGACTACGAGCCACTCGAACCCCGATCGTGTAATTAGGATCCAATCCTATTTGTAAAGCTAGATGATTGGCCCATTCCCGAATTTCCGATCGCCGATCAGGGCATACCTGAGTCACTTCGATCGCCTTGGGTAAATCCCGATCGTAAAACTGACGGCAGAGATCCGCTAACACCGGATCTGAGGCATCTTGCCAGCATTGAATGTGATACAGCAGCCGAGAATCATCCAATGCCAGGTAATGTTCCAACGATAGGCGATCGCAATCCCCCTGTAACCAAGCGCCCATCACGGCATCAGCCCAGATTTTGCCCGCGCTCCCTCCCTCGCGAGCACGGGCAAATAAACGCTCTAAGACCCAAGTCGCCGCCAAATTTTTAGGATGGTTGTAAACCTGGTTATACATAAACGATCGCACCACCAGGTAATGTTCGATCGCGGCAATTCCCTTTTGCGCTACTGTCAGCTGTTGCGTCACGGGGTCATAACGCAGGGCTAGCAAAATCCGATCTAAATCAATATGACCATAGGATGCACCTGTAAAATAGCTATCTCGCATCAAATAGTCCAAGCGATCGCAATCTAATTGGCTACTGACCAATTGCCAGACCAGCGGAATGGGATGTTTTTTGTGATAGACCGCTTCGAGCTGTGGCAACAGATCAGGATTAAAGCGATCGAGCAATTCACGGATCGGCAGGGACTCGTGCAAAATCCGGCATGTCCAGACTTCATGGTGAGTGCCAAAAATTTCTTCCCCTGTATGGCTCAAAGCACTGTGGCCAATATCATGCAGTAGCGCGGCACAGAGAACGGTCGATCGAAACGGTTGCAACTGAGGATGCATGCTGGCTAAGCGATCGAAGGCACGGCGAGCTACTGCCAATACCCCCAAGGAATGGGTAAACCGAGAACCTTCTGCACCATGAAAGGTTAAGCTAGCTGGCCCTAGTTGTCGAATCCGCCGAAGTCGCTGAAAGGCCGGAGTATCAATTAAACGAATTAACAAAGCCTCCATGGGATCGGCACCGTTGAGGGTAATGGCTCCATGGAGAGGATCGTGGTAAGTCCGTTCGGTTAGCACAGAGGAATCCAGAGATGGAATATCTCTATGGAATGTACCCATAAGTTTGTTCTAACCGTGCTTTGAGCTACAACGACTTGTGTGTGACTACAGGACAATCATTCCTAATTACTGGGTTTCACCATTTGCCCAGATGAGAAGACTCTAGTAACCATGAAACCGCGCATAATTGTCTGTGGTTTGGGTCAGACAGGATACAAAATTTACAAGCTCCTGAAACAACAGGGGGTAGAGGTGGTGGGGATTAGTACCCATCATCTTTTGGGAGAACGATCGGAGGGGCGATCGAATGGCTGTTTAGATCCTTTATCAGACAATATCGTCATCGGTGACCTACGAGCCGCTTCAACATTGCTGGCAGCGGGAATTCGGGAAGCAAAAACGTTGGTGCTGGCAACGAGTGATGATGCCCTAAACCTAGCCGTCCTCGTGCAAGCCCGGGTGCTGAATCCTCACATTCGGATTGTCAATCGGCTCTACAACACCAGCTTAGGCGATCGCCTTGATCAAACCCTCTTGAACCACACAACCATG
This sequence comes from Alkalinema pantanalense CENA528, assembly GCF_050753345.1. Taxonomy (NCBI): domain Bacteria; kingdom Bacillati; phylum Cyanobacteriota; class Cyanophyceae; order Leptolyngbyales; family Leptolyngbyaceae; genus Alkalinema; species Alkalinema pantanalense. The sequence continues at coordinate 58,456 of NZ_JBLZFX010000020.1, forward strand.
AGTGTTTCGGCGATCGCAGCCCCCGTGTTTGCATTTGCGGCTCTAGGCAATTTAGCGATCGGTCAACTTAAGCTTTTTAACCAAACTTGGCCTATCCATGAAGAGCAGATCGATTTCGACCATCCCTGGCGAGGTAAACCCTTAAAAGACCTGTGGGATGACCGATCGCGAATGTTGATTTATTACCTGCCCATTGACCATACCACTGACTTAGTGTCAGCAATGCTGCGAGGAGAGCAGCTACAGGTGGGCGATCGCTTAATTGTGGCCACCCAGCCCAGTGTACGGATCAGCCAACGATCGTTAAATGAGAGTCTCTCAAAATTTATAGCGAGTCTGAAACGGCTCCATCACCACGGTCGATCGGCGGTCGGCGTTATTCTACTGCTGTTACTCACCATTCTCATTGCAACCCTGACCTATCTCTGCATTAACTTCAATACCTCAGTGGAAGATGCCCTCTATTTCTCTGTGGGAATGATTACTGGAGCGGGTGGAAATGAAAGCATCGCTGAACAAGCCCCTCCCGGAATTAAGGTCTTCACCGCCATCATGATGCTCGTAGGGGCGGGGGTCATTGGGGTATGTTATGCCTTGCTGAATGATTTTGTTTTGGGAACTCGCTTTCATCAAATCTGGAATGCTGCTCAAATTCCCCATAACAGTCACTACATCATCTGTGGGTTGGGGGGCATTGGGATGCAGATTGCAAAACAACTCCGCGATCGGGGCCATGAAGTGGTCATTATCGAACGAGATCCCCATTGTCGCTTTCTCAGTACGGCCAATCAACTCAAGTTACCTGTCATCCATGGCGACGCCAATCTGGCGGATGTACTCCAATCGGCCCGGATCGGTACAGCCCAAGCTCTACTCGCCGTCACCAGCAATGACACCACTAATCTAGAAATTGCACTCACTGCAAAAGGCTTGAACCCTCGCTTAGCGGTCATTGTCCGGAACCAAGATCCCAACTTTTCCCAGATGGCTCAGCAAGTTTTTGACTTTGAAGCTGTGCTCAGCCCAACGGAGTTAGCCGCACCTTCCTTTGCCGCTGCTGCCCTGGGAGGCCGAATTCTTGGCAATGGGATGACAGGCAATAGTTTATGGATTGCCTTAGCAACCCTGATAACGGCCAATCATCCTTTCTGTGGCCACCAAGTCAAAGATATTGCTCGGCACATTGATTTTGTACCGTTGTATCTCGAAACCTGCCATCAAACCGTGCACGGCTGGAATCTGCTAGAAGCCTACCTCAGTGCAGAAGATATTCTTTACCTCACCGTCCCTGCCCATCGCTTAGATGAACTCTGGCGATCGGTACCCCTGTCAGTCATGAACAAAATAAGGGTAGTGGATTCGTACCGTAATTAATCAGTCACGTTAATTGCTCAAAGTAATCGACCATTAACAACCTCCCCCGGTTGAAATGCATGGGCTTTCAGCATTCACCCGGAATAACGCAGTTAATGAATCTCTTCAGGAACCCCTGCCAAGAGCGATCGAGATTGCAAGGTATCCAGCGCCGCACGATATTGTTGATCTATCTCGGTACCTAGTTGTTCAGGGGAGGTCGGTTGAAAGGGAACCACCCGATCGGGGATAATCCCCAGCTTGTTGATATCGCGATGGTTCGGTGTTTCGTACTTAGCCACCGTTACCGCTAGTCCCGATCCGTCAGAGAGATTGAACAGGGATTGAATTAAACCCTTTCCAAAAGTTTTCTCCCCTAAAATGATCGCCCGACCATTGTCTTGCAACGCGCCAGCAAGAATTTCGCTAGCACTAGCCGTTCCTTGGTTCACCAAAACCACGAGGGGCGCTTGCGTGAGTGCCTTGCCCGCTGCTTCAAAACTGCCCAGAGTACCTTGGCGATTCACCGTATATACGATCGTGCCATTGTCAATCCACTGCTTGGCAATCTCAATACCTGCCTGCAAGAGCCCCCCTGGATTATTGCGCAAATCCAGAATATAGCTACTCGCCCCTTGATTTTCCAGATGCTTGATGGCTTGGGCCACTTCCGTTGCAGCATTGGCATTGAACTGGGTTAGACGGATATAACCACTCTTCTGACCGTTGGACTGGGTTCGTAGGTCAGCGACAACGGGATTTAACTCAATACGATCGCGGACAAGGTTGTAATCTTTAACGGGCTCATTCCCATGCTGCACCTTGAGGGTAACCACGCTGCCCATATTGCCTCGCATCCGCCCCGCAGCCTCATCCAAGCTCAAGCCCTGAGTCGAAATGCCATCAATTTCTAAAATGGCGTCTGTGGGTTGAATGCCTGCCTTAGCAGCGGGGGAACCCGCAATGGGTGCAATCACTTTGAGTTGCTGCGTTTCAGTATCTAGGGAAATCTGTAAGCCGACTCCGGTGAGTTCCCCCGAGGTACTGGTCTGCAAGCTACGGTACTGCTCCGGTTGCATGATACGGGTAAAAGGATCTCCAAGCAGCCCCAGCATTTCCTGCACGACAACGTAGGTTTGTGAACGTTGCTCTGGGGCTTTTTTCAAAAACTTTTCTCGCACCGCCCACCAATTCTGATGGTTAAAGCTGGCATCCACATAGGCCCGATCGATGACCCGCCAAACCTCATTAATGAACCGTTGCTCATCACTTAACGCCTGGGCTGAACCTGCAAAGGCCAACACCGACACCACAACGGACAGCAGCGAAACAATCAATGATCGAGACCAAGCAGCATATCTTCCCATAGCTTTCGATAGTAAACGGTAACCGAACCTTCTGCCTACCCTGCCGTTACGATCGAAGGATTGACACAGAACTTAACAGATCAAGATCCTTCCCATCGAGTGAGGCACGCTTTAGAGTGACCGACAAATTTAAGCAGCGAACCGATTTAAGCAGCGAACCGATTTAAGCAGCGAACCGAGGGCACTCAGGGGAATTTCGCTAAGTCCTATCCGTTCAGTGTTATCAATCCAGTGAACTCAACTTAACTCAACGGTTCAACCGGGAGTTTGCTGCATTGCTTGGGAACGGTTTCTTCAGTCCAAAATTTCTGAGAAACTTCATACTTCTTAATAAATTAGCCTATTCGCTTCCCATTGCCAAGTCCGCTCCTTGGCGGCAAGACAGCAGCCATCCCGCCCACATAGGGATCCTTGGGGGTTAAGGTGTGTTACATTTTTTATGAACAGCAATCATTTTTAGGAACGCTCTCGACTATGGCAAACGTGTACGACTGGTTCGAGGAGCGCTTAGAGATCCAGGCGCTCGCTGACGACGTAACCAGCAAGTACGTGCCGCCCCACGTGAATATTTTCTACTGCCTGGGTGGAATCACGCTGACTTGCTTTTTAATCCAGTTTGCCACTGGATTTGCAATGACTTTTTACTACAAACCCACCGTAGCTGAAGCGTTTAGCTCCGTTCAGTACATCATGAACGAAGTCAACTTTGGCTGGTTGATTCGCTCCATCCACCGTTGGTCTGCCAGCATGATGGTGCTGATGATGATTCTGCACGTTTTCCGGGTGTACCTAACGGGTGGTTTCAAGAAACCCCGTGAGTTGACCTGGGTCAGTGGCGTGATTCTTTCTGTCATCACCGTTTCCTTTGGTGTGACCGGTTACTCCCTGCCTTGGGACCAAGTTGGCTACTGGGCAGTTAAGATCGTGTCTGGTGTACCCGAAGCGATTCCCGTTGTAGGCACCCTGATTGCCGATCTGCTGCGGGGTGGTGCCAGCGTTGGTCAAGCAACCCTGACTCGCTACTACAGTGCTCACACGTTTGTGCTGCCTTGGCTGATCGCCGTCTTCATGCTGATTCACTTCTTGATGATTCGGAAGCAAGGCATTTCCGGCCCTCTATAAATCGCTGGTGAGTCTGCTTTACAGGGCTTGGAATGAACTGGTATGGTCGTATCCAAAGGAAAAACTTTCCGGGCGCTGGATCATACCGTTGTTCAATCCTGCCCGAATCTTAATCGAGACAACTAAAAACTATCTGTCTGCCGACTTCCAGATTTTGAGGAGAGCCTTTTCGCAATGGCAACTTTAAAAAAACCGGATCTGACTGATCCCGTATTGCGTGCGAAGCTAGCGAAGGGTATGGGTCACAACTACTACGGTGAACCCGCATGGCCCAACGATCTGCTTTACATCTTTCCGGTTGTGATTTTGGGTACGATCGCCCTATGTGTAGGTCTAGCCGTTCTAGATCCTGCATTAGTGGGTGAACCGGCTAATCCCTTCGCAACGCCCTTGGAAATTCTGCCCGAGTGGTACTTGTACCCTGTTTTCAACATTCTGCGTCTCGTTCCTAACAAGCTCCTGGGCGTTGTGTTGATGTCGTCTGTCCCCCTAGGAATGATTACGGTTCCCTTCATTGAAAGTGTGAACAAGTTCCAAAACCCCTTCCGTCGCCCAGTGGCAATGGCAGTGTTTCTCATTGGAACCGCAGTGTCCATGTACTTGGGTGCTGGCGCAATCTTCCCTGTGGACAAGGCACTGACCTTAGGTCTGTAAGCAAACTGACCTTGGGTCTGTAAGCAATCTTAGGTTTTCAGTAACCTTAGGTTTGCTGATAGGTTCCGTCTAAAGATATTTTCCTTAGAAGAAATCTTGGCCTAGTTTCATTTCATCGTCTGGATGACTGTTATGGTTATCCAGACGATATTTTTTTCTCACATTTTTGCGGAGTTGTGATGGGAATCTCCGGTACGGGATTGACTAGCCGTGTAAAAGCACAAAAGTGTAGAAGAACAAGTTTAGAAGCCCAAAAGTGACTCCAGAAGAGTAAAAGCACAAAAGTGCCCCCCGATCTGAATTTTGGGAGGGTAGACTAGAGAGAATACACCGCTCAGTATTTGTTCTGTAGACTGTTTCGAACTCCAATAGCACCTGATTTCGATAGGCTAGGCATGAGACAAGGCATGAAACGTTCTTTAGGGAAGCCCCACCAGCAACGACCCACCCATCCCCGATCGCCCTTTCGATCGGCGGGAATTGTGAAATTCTTGATGGGACTGGCCATCTCACAAACTGTTTTGCTGGCTAGCCCTGTCCTTGCCCAACAGCGTCAAAGTCCCTTGAACTATGGGGATCTCTTCGATCGCATCCGCAAAGATAAAGTGGAGCAGGTCAAAATTGATCCCACCCAACAAGTGGCGAAGGTGTATTTAAAGGATGCGCCGAAGAAAGATCAGCCCGTTGAAGTGCAGTTGCTCGAACGGAACGACGAACTGATCAACCTGCTAAATGACCAAAAAGTGGCCTGGAGCGTGGAGCGATCGGCGGATAATAGCGCCCTGATCAGCATCATGATCCAGCTACTGGCCTTTTTGTTATTGATTTCAGCGGTCATGTTTGTCATCCGGCGATCGGCTAATGGCCCCGGTGGCCCCGGTCAAGCCATGAGCTTTGGCAAGTCCCGTGCCCGCTTCCAAATGGAGGCCAAAACCGGCGTCGTATTTGACGATGTCGCAGGCATTGAAGAAGCGAAGGAAGAATTGCAAGAGGTTGTCACATTTTTGCGTAAGCCGGAGAAGTTTACCGCTGTGGGAGCTCGCATTCCCAAGGGCGTGTTGCTGGTTGGGCCGCCTGGAACTGGGAAAACCTTGTTGGCCAAGGCGATCGCGGGAGAAGCGGGCGTGCCTTTCTTCAGCATGTCTGGTTCGGAATTTGTAGAAATGTTCGTCGGGGTTGGGGCCTCCCGTGTGCGGGATCTGTTCAAAAAAGCCAAGGAAAATGCCCCCTGCATTGTCTTTATTGACGAGATTGATGCGGTCGGTCGGCAGCGCAGTGTTGGCTACGGCGGCGGCAACGACGAGCGCGAGCAAACGCTGAACCAATTGCTAACGGAAATGGATGGCTTTGAAGGCAATTCCGGCGTGATTATCATCGCTGCCACTAACCGAGCCGATGTCTTGGATCAAGCCCTGCTGCGTCCGGGGCGCTTCGATCGCCAGGTCACGGTGGATCTGCCCACGTTTAAAGGTCGCTTGGGCATTTTGGAAGTCCACGCCCGCAACAAAAAGATTGAAGAAGAGGTTTCCCTAGAGGCGATCGCCCGTCGAACCCCTGGTTTTTCCGGTGCAGATTTGGCAAACTTGCTGAACGAAGCGGCCATTTTGACGGCACGGCGACGCAAGGAAGCCATGACCATGGAAGAGGTGGAAGACGCGATCGATCGCCTGACGATCGGTCTAACGCTGACCCCATTGCTCGATAGCAAGAAGAAGCGTTTGATTGCCTACCATGAAGTTGGCCATGCGTTATTGATGACCTTATTGAAGCGATCTGATCCATTGAACAAGGTGACGATCATTCCGCGATCGGGCGGGATTGGTGGGTTTGCCCAGCAGGCATTCAACGAAGACATGGTAGACAGCGGCTTGTACACCAAAGCTTGGATGATGGATCAAATTATCCTGACCCTAGGCGGGCGGGCAGCGGAGGAAATTGTTTTTGGCCATGATGAAGTCACCGCTGGAGCCAGCAGCGATATCCGTTATGTGGCAAGTGCAGCACGGGAGATGGTGACGCGCTACGGCATGACGGAAATGGGACTGGTGGCCCTGGAAGGATCGGGCGATGTGTATGCTACACGGGGCGGTAATCTCACCCGAACAGACTATTCCGAAGAAGTGGCCACCCAGATCGATCGCAAAGTTCGAGAAATTGCCCAGCAATGTTTGGAGGAAGCGAAACGAATTCTCTTGGAAAACCGATCGTTGCTGGATCGCCTAGTAGACCTGCTCTTGGAGAAGGAAATGCTGGAAGGGGAGGAATTCCGCCAAGTGGTTGAGGCGTATCAAGCCAAAACGGAAGAAGTCATGATTTCTGTCTAGACTCCCCATCGAGTGAGTCAGCGCATTGTTGATCAACAGAAGGGAGATTCACGAATGAATCTCCCTTCTGTTGATCAATCCATAAATTTATGTCGTATATCTACTGGCTGACTCTACCTTGCCTCAATTACTCTTCGTATTCAGGCTGCTTCACCTTGTCAGGAATATTCAGCGCTTGAGGTTTGTATTCTGTGGCTTCGGGATCCGTCCAGGGATCTTCCGCCGATGTTTCTTCTAGGTCGGGGGTCGCAGCGATCGACCCATTGGCTGCATCCGTTGGTTTCGTTTCCACAATTGGTTTTGATTCCACGATGGGGGTCGCGTCTACCACTTCCTCTACGACTTCCGCAAATTCGACATCTTCATAGTCGTCGGCAATATCGTCTTCGTTGTAGGGTTCCTCGTAGCGATCGTGGGTGGTTGCGTTCGTCCAGTTATCCGCAGGCTCATTCTCCAGGTACCGCGCTTGCTGACGGGCTTGGGGCGGTTGCCGCAATTCCAAGGGTTCTGGCTGGCGTTCCCAGTTATCTTCATCCCAAGTTTCTTCCACAGTTTCCACCTGGGGACGGCGGAGAGGTGGCGCTTCCAAGGGAACTCGCTGACCAGAGGGCAACTGATTTTCAATGCGCACAGGACTGGGCGGCGCATAGAGTTCATCCTTTTCCCAGGGCGCTTTACCTAGACCGAGGCGTTCCAAGACCCCAACGGTCATCTGATTCAGGCGTTCTTCGGCTCCTTCATAGACAATCAGCCGATCGGGGCCGCTGCTGACAATTTCCGTCACACCGATTTCAAAGGTGCTCACCACTTGGTCAGGAATCAGCGGAAACCCCAGGGAGGCGATCGTGAGGGACTCCAGTTTGCCGTTGTCGATATCGAACTTATAGCCCCGCACCTTACCCAGGACTTCCCCGGTTTCGGTAATCACTTCGCAGTTAATCAGGCTATTGAACTGTTCAACGTCAATGTCTTCAATCACATTCTCATCATCCACCAGGATGACATCCCCAATTTGCCGAATGCTGCTCAGCATCATCGGTTGGGGCGTGCCGTAGAACAAGCTCGGTCGCAGACTCAGCGCAACCACTTCCTGGCTATCAATATCGACCCAAAGTTGACTCACGACACCTAGCTTTTTCCCCGTGTCGCGGGTAATGACTTGGGTGCCCAGGAGATCGGTGCGTTGGCGAAATTCTGCTGACATTACTAATCTCGAATCCTACGTGGATGAATTCTGCTTAAGTTTACCAAATCACGATCGGCGTGGCGTTGTGGAGTCGGGTGCGGGTTTCCGATACGCTGAGGTCGCGGTGGAGAAGGGATGAATCTTGGGGAGGTTGAGGGCATCAATGACAACTGCCCTGCATAAACCGTCTGCTGGCCATACAGGGCAATTTTCCAGGAATGACCGCTAGAAAAAAGCGGACTGCTAGGGGGAAGTTTCAGAGCCAGATCTGTCTACTCAGATAAATCTTCTAGATCTTCGCCTTCCACTTCCGGGGTTTCTGGCATCATCCTAGGCTGGCTGACTTTACCCTGTTCGTAGGTTTTACCCATTTTGGGCGGGGTGGGTAAATCCGGCACGGTGTTCCAAAGTTCGGAGGGTTTATCTTTGCCAATCATAATGATTTGTGCAGGCGCATTCGGATCCAATTTATAGCGAGGTGCCGCACTGGAGGACTTGCCACAAATTTTAGAGAGATCTACGGTTTGCCCTGATGCGGTTTCCATTTCGCAAAGAGCCTCTTGATTGGGCTGTGAATTAGCGCGGCTCGTAATGCCCCAAGATACGGCGGCCCCGAACAACACGATCGCAACACTTCCTAAAACAACTTGTTTCTGATGCATAGCTAGTCTTTTATCCTTGAAGCATTTGGGTGTGGATAAACTGATGCGATGAATGCTAAGTGAAGTTTTTCCGCGTTAAACCCGAGGGACGATCGTTGACCCTGCACCTTTGGTTTTCCGCAAGGTTTCGATCGCAGGCATGAAACGATCGATCGGCACCGCCAGACTAAACAACGTAATTTGAGTTTTAGGATCGAAAACAGTTGCAACTTGCATGCCTTGCAGTTTGCGATTGCGGGTGTGAATTCCGGTTCCAGAAGACCCTGGGGTCCCATCACAGTCATGGATGATCAGACCAATGTCCACCGACAGAAAATTGCAATTGAAATGGGCACCGGGAGTTTGACCTTTGATATCCCCCAGTTGTGCTTTCTCCGCCGTTGGCCAGTCCCCTGAATAACCAATTAGATTGACTTTCTTACCCACCGCAGTCAGTCCTGCTTGGTTAATGTCTGTAGACCAGTTGGTTTGGCCAAACCATCCGGTAGATTTGCCAAGGCTGCGATTAAACCGAACGATCGCCCAATCCCGCCGATAATCGCCAACCGTTTTCGGGGAAAAGTCGAGTCCCGTCCAAAAAACATCCACATTGGCAGCCTTGTAGTAGCGACTACCGTGGGAAATAGCATAGGCTTTGACTTGCAGTGGCCCATTTCCCTCATCATCCAAAAGACAATGGGTATTAGTTAATCCCAGATTAGTCCCTACGACCGTAAAGGTGCAGCTATAGAATTGTCCGTCTGCTTTTTGAATTTCCAATTGCCCTACAGCTTTTCGCTTATTACGCTTCATCCAACTGTAGGAAGGCGTTACCCGATCGTCTTGGCCAATTACACCGATCGGAGGTTTGTTAGGAATGGGTTCCTGGGTTTGGGCATGGCTAGATTGCGGAAAGAACATTGTCCCTAACCCGATCGAGGTACTGCTTAGCCCTATAAGCAATAGCGCTTTTGAAATTGGTTGAATTGACATGACACAACTAGGTAAATTTTCCAGTTTTAGTGAGCTATGAAACTTCCATGGCAGAGCGTTGATCTGGCTAACACAAGGTGTTTTCCACGGTTCAACAGCTTCTGAACGGATCTCTGCTCAAATTGTCCCCAGTTTCTGGAATGCCATGCGATAACAACAAGGGAGTTTTCATCCCTCAATAAATTTCTGCCAGCAGCCTCATTCCAGCAGCCTTGCGTTCTCTCCCTAAAACTTGTCCTTAATCGATCGCCGATGCTTTGAGGTGAGCTAAGTAGCGTTTGAAATCGGGCAAAAAGACAATTCCCAAACCGATCAAGGCAACCAAATTGAAGGACAGCAGCACTTCTAGAACAAAACAGACAACAACCGCCACCCATTTCCCTTTTGACGCAAAGAAGAGCGCTAACGCAGTAGGAATCAAACCCGCAAGCAGTCGCCCTGTGAAATAGCCTGCATGGTAGGGGCGATAGGCCGCTAACGATTTGGCTGGAGTCTGATTGACCAACTGTTCTTGAAAACCGAGCCAAAATCCAGAGGTGGCTTTAAAAGAAATAGTGGCGATCGCGATCGCAATCAAGAGACCCACCAATGCAATCTGGAGCCAGCACAAATAGCGAAAGGCTTTATAGACCAACGGTTGCTCCATCAACAAAATTCCTCCGTAAAACCCTGCAAATGAAAAAGGAGAGCGATCCGCTCCCCTTAGCTCAATGAGTTGACATCAGCATGACGCCTATATTCGATGGATTGAGGGGGCGATCGCAGCCAGAAATCCCATACGGCATGTTAGCCCTGCGATCGTCCCCTAGGCCAAACGGGGAACAGATAGGATTACACGCTAACTTTAGACGGAACAGGCTGCACAATCTTGAGGATGCGATCGGCCATCTGCGGTGGCGTCAGCCCTAACTCTGCCTTGGACTGATCAGGTGTGGCATGTTCCACCAAGAGATCGGGCACCCCAATCCGGGTAACAGGAACCGCTATCTCCGCATCCATCAGCGCTTCCACTACCGCAGAGCCAAATCCACCGGGCAAGCAACCTTCCTCAAAGGTAATGACCCGACCAATTTTCTGAGCCAGCGGCAGAATCAACTCCGTATCCAATGGCTTAGCGAATCGAGCATTTACCACCGTTGCTTCGATGCCGTGCTCGTGCAGGATTTCCGCCGTTTGCAGGCTGGGATAAACCATGGAACCGTAGGCCAGCAGCAAAATGTCATCGCCATGGCGCAGAATTTCACCCTTACCGATTTCCAACGGTTCCCAACCTTCTTCCATCAGCGGGACGCCGTAGCCGTTGCCCCGAGGATAGCGCATGGAGATCGGGCCATCGGTGTAGTTAATCCCCGTCACCAACATCCGCTGCAACTCCGCTTCATCCTTCGGAGCCATCATCACCATGTTGGGAATGCAACGCAGGTAGGAGATGTCATACATCCCTTGGTGCGTAGGGCCGTCGGAACCCACGATTCCCGCCCGATCCATACAAAAAAAGACAGGTAGGTTTTGGATGCAAACATCATGGATGATTTGGTCAAAGGCCCGTTGCAGGAAGGTGGAATAGATCGTCGCGATCGGACGCATCCCCTCGCAAGCCAAGCCTGCCGCCAAGGTCACAGCATGCTGTTCTGCAATGCCTACATCCACGTATTGCTTAGGAACCCGCTTCTGGAAAATATCCAGCCCCGTCCCCGTGGCCATCGCTGCAGTAATTCCAATAATCCGAGGATCATTTTCCGCCAAGGTGGACAGGGTTTCCCCAAACACTTTGGAGTAGCTGGGAGGCTTGGGTTTGCTAGAAGGAATCGCTTTCCCAGTGGCCAAGTTAAAGGGATTCTGAGCGTGATAACCGACCTGATCCTTTTCAGCAATTTCATAGCCCTTGCCCTTAGTGGTGGAAACATGCACCAGCACTGGGCCGGGATGCTTGTGGGCCTCCCGGAAGGTTTTAATCAGCTCTTCCAGATTATGACCATCCACCGGGCCAATGTAGGTAAAGCCCAATTCTTCAAAAACGGCCCCCACTTTGGAGACTGCCAGCCGCTTCATCCCTTCTTTGACCCGGTTCAATTCGGGCGAGAAGGGCAGGTTGCGAATTTGTTCCTCTAGGTTGTCGCTGAGGAACTGCATGGGAGGGCTGAGGCGAATCTTGTTGAGGTAGCGGGGAATGGCACCGACGTTGGGGGAAATGGACATTTCATTGTCGTTCAAGACCACCAACAGCTTAGTCTTGGGCAGGTGCCCCGCGTGGTTGATTGCTTCCAGCGCCATCCCGCCAGTTAGGGATCCATCACCAATCACGGCTACGCATTTAAAATTTTCCCCTTTGGCATCCCGGGCAAGAGCCATCCCTAGGGCAGCGGAAATGCTGGTGGAAGCGTGACCCGCGCCGAAATGGTCAAACTTACTTTCACCCCGCTTGAGATAACCCGCAATGCCATCCTTTTGGCGCAGGGTATGGAAATCGTGGTAGCGACCCGTGATCAGTTTGTGGGGATAGGCTTGGTGGCCAACATCCCAAACCACCTTGTCCTTATCTAGATCTAGAGTTTGGTAGAGAGCCAGAGTCAATTCAACAACACCAAGGCCGGGTCCGAGGTGTCCCCCACTGGCAGCGACTGTCTGGAGATGCTTTTCACGAATCTGACGAGCAATATCTTGAAGCTCCTTAATTGACAGACCGTGCAACTGGTTAGGGTGGGTTATGTCACTCAGATGCATGGGGTATCCTTCGGTTGTACGCTAAGTGGATTGGCGATTTAACAGGTAGCTTTACTAGGCCGCCTGTCGTTCACAGACTGTCTGCATAGCATGTCTGTATAGCATTCAGCTTATAGCGATCGCGGGATCCATTGTCTCCGTTGCAGGTTAGGTTTGTCCGCTGAGTCAAAGGCAGGGATCGATCGCTACAAGTCGAAGGTGTAACTTTAACTTTTTTCACTGTAGTTCATCAAATGGTCGCATTCAGCTTTCTGCGATGCATTTCGCAACGGTTTGAGTCAATTTGATGAAGATGTGCAAAGATGGCGAAAGAGTTATGGCTATCGTGCTCAGGCTTTTACCAAAGCCCTGCAAATTTCCCTCCCGAAGGATGATCACGTCCCCGCTAGCATCAAGCGCTATGAGAAGTCCTGCTAAATCGTAGAATCTGAAAAAAGATTGGGGGAGATCGGGGGCAATTTCTAGGTTCGATCGCCGTAATTTCTGACCGTATCTTGTACTGTGCGATCGCATTTTATCTATGCTGAAGCTTCAAATCTTCAATCGTGGTCTATCCAGGCTCAGTCTGGGCCTCCTAGTTATCTCCGGCTTGGGCATTGGCATGGGGCCGGGGCAACCTGCGATGGCCAATACCTACGAAACCTGTGCCAAGACTGTGGTGAAAGCAGGGGTTGATCGCGAAGTCGCCGGGATTGCCTGTGCCCAAGACCTCCATCCCGTTGACCTGGGCCGCTGTGTAGAGCGGGTCACCCAAGCAACCTTGGGGGCGGATGCAGCGCTATCGGCCTGTCGGCGAGTTCGGCGACCCTTAGAGTTGGCCGAATGTGTCACCGATATTCATTTCCAAGATAAGCAGGCTCCTATGCCGGATGTCTTGGAATCCTGCCGCAAGAGTTTATTGCCGACCCGTTTTGGAGAATGTGTGACGGGGCTGAGCCGAGATCCCCTAAAGCTTTCAACCCGCGAAGGACTGGATGTTTGCCTCAATGCCAGCGATCGGCCTAGGGATCTGCAACTCGTTCCGTTGGACTCTGTTTTAGGGCCGAGTCAAGCAACCCCTTCCATTACGGTGCCGACGCCCATCTCCCCTGCACCAGTGATCATGCCGACTCCAACACCGAGTCCCACGACGAATGTGATTCCTCAGCGTTTCTAAATGCATATTTCTAAATGCATGTTTTGGCCTATGTTTGGCCTATGTTATGAGGGATGCTAATGTGATCTCCACTGGCGTCCCTTTTGACGAAATGAATTGAGGTTGTTGCTTCTCAGGTTTCACGATCGTTGTGAGCTACTTCTCAGGTTGTCTCTCAGGTCGTCCTTCAAAAAATTACGACTACTCCAGCGGAATGCTATCAAACGATGACCACAAAAAAAATCTCAGAAGTCTTCAGACCCTATTTTTCTTAAGGTCAGCCAATTGATAAAAAGAGCAAATTTCTGGAAATAGCCTGGGTTTGGGACATAGTGACCCTATAAAACGTTGAGATCGATCATCTCGGGTTTACCCAAATATCACTAGAACTTAAGACAGTTATCACATACAATTCACGCTATTTTTCTTAAGATAGAGTTGTCCGGAAAGTGATTTGCCCAAAGGGAAGATCCCGGTTAGAAGGAGTCAAGTCATTATCACAGCATGTTGATCCGAAAGCTTGATTTCCTGACCAACAGCCTCATTTACCTATCCGCTCCATTTATACGCTCCAGAGGTGCCAGTATGTTTAAGCCAGTAGCTTTGCAAGATAATACCGAACGCTCTGTTTTTGCTCAGTCTACGATCGCGATGATTCTCTTCCTTTTGCTCGTGGCGTTGCTTTAATCAATCTAGTTCGTCACAACGCTAGTACGTTCCCGCATACAGAAGACGGAAGGAGACATACCAAATTCAAACTTCTAAGGCACCATAGACAGCCACTGGCTGACTGCCCAGGTTATACCAGAGGAAACTCTATTCAAATCTTTGCAACCAATGGTGCAGTCATTAGATCAGTGTATCTACCTATCAATCCTAGAACACATTGTTCAGCGATCGATTGAAGCGATCGATTCAGTAGATCGATCAAAACCGTAAACCCTCATCTCCTTAAGTTCTAACGCTTACGGAAATGAGGGTTTATAATGACTGCCTACAACACCATGGGAATGAACAGAAACGGACAGGTTTAAGCAATCATGAACGGAAGCGAAACTGTTCAAACGTTTCAGTCCCCAGAGTACGGCCATCCGGGGACTGAAAACTAAAATAATTTCTCTAGAGCTTAGGGATTTGCCAAGAAATAATATCCCCTCTTCATCCCCCACCCTCCTACCCTTTTACGCTCCTACCCC
>NZ_JBLZFX010000021.1:0-73137 GCF_050753345.1 Alkalinema pantanalense CENA528
GTCGCATTCGGGGCTATTTATCCACCTTGCGCAAGCAGAATATCAATCTTTTAGACGCTCTCGTTGGATTGTTCTCGGGCAATCCTGTGTCGCTTAAACCACAGCCTGAGTAGTTACGACAACCTGTAAATTGACTTTGCCCAACTTGCTCAACTTTGAGCCAGAATCTGAGCCGATTTCTGACCTCATGGAAGTGGCTTAGCTTTCCCAAGCCGGATGGCTGAGCAGCCCCTCGATCACACGCACACCCCGTAGTTGGTTGGACAGCGGCAAGTGACCTTTAGGAGCATCGATCGTCCAAATAAATTGGCCCGGATAGCGTGTCCAGTTAATTCCATCCTTCCAGCCAATTTTCGCCCAGAGTTTTTCCCAGTTTTTACCGACACTGAGCCACAGTTCTCGCTGGACGGAGTAGCCAAATTTTCCTTCAGAATGGGCTAACCAGAGGGCGTTAATCGTCCGCAGATCGGTTGTGGGAAAGGTGTTGACTTCAGTGAAGTAGACCCACTTACGCTGAATTGCATCGCCGCCCGCAAGTTCACAAAGTTTTTGGCTGGTAAGCTTGTCCGCTTCTAGGAAGTCCTGTTGGGCCAGTCGTTGCTGTAGGGGCAGATAATCGATCGAACGATCGGACTTGAGGGGGACAATGCCCGTGGGAAATTGCTCGGATAGGAATGCTTGGGTTGCCTCAGTTTGGGCACTAAACAGCGTTTGGTAGACTTTGGCGGCGACGGCGTTCACGGCTCCGTATTTCGTGAAAACTTGCTCGCTGGCTGGGTACTCCCGCAAAAAGTCCATGAGTACTTCGTAGCCCGGTTGCCCCAGGGTGGCCAATTGATCCACGATCGGGAGGCGATTACGTTCTGTAGCAGACAGAAATTGGGCGCGGAGATCGTTGGGAAGGGGACTGCTGACTGAGGAAGTATCCAGATTTGTCATGAATGCATTCATCCAAGTGAGCGGCGGTGGCAGGTCAAAGGTACAAAAAAAAAGAGATCTCAAAAAGGCACATTCACTCATTATCTGGGCAAAAGGGTTGCGATCGCTAGTCCCTAGCCGACTTAGAGCAATGAAGTTACAAAATCCGGTTCCCTATCAACCTTGGGTTGAGCAAAACCAAACTCAGATTGGGCGATCTCAGAGTTTCTAATTAATAAGCATAAATCCCTAGGTGAAAGGGATTCAAGCCTAGGCCAGAGATTTGCCTAGGGACGGTTCTAGAGGGGTTAGGCGGATCGGGCCACTCTTAGGGTGATGACGGTCAGTTCTGGGGGGCAGAGGATGCGCCCTGGCAGGTAGGTGCCAAGGCCACGGTTGACGTAGAGCAGATTGGTTTGCCCCATCTGATTGGGCACTGGATGCAAGCCACTGGCCCAGTCCCAGTTTTTGAGAACGCGGTGGGCCGATCGGAGGACGGGAAAGGCTTTTTTGATCCGCCAATGGATTTTTCGATAGTGACGGGAAACGAAGGCAGAGACGTTGCCAATGCCGGGGAGAATGATTTGGCCGCCGTGGGTATGGCCGGAAAGTTGCAGGTCAACGCGCCAGGGGGTGAGGTTTTTGGCGGCGTCGGGATTGTGGACGAGCAGGAGACGAGGGGTTGCTTGGGGAATGGCCTCCAGAATGGGAGCGGGCTGGAATTCCTTGGCCCAATATTCTGCCAGTCCGACGATCGCGAATTCCTGGCCTAGGGGATAGACGACTTGGTTCCAGAGGACGTGGATGCCCACTTTTTCGAGGCTTTGGGTAATTTCGGTTTGGCTGGTGCGGTGGTAGCGATCGTGGTTGCCGATAACGGCGTAGATACCATGGCGACTGTGCAGGCGTTGCAGGTAGGTGGCGAGTTCGTGGATGGGTTGGGCGGAATGGGTGACGAAATCTCCGGTGAGGGCGATCAGGTCGGGGACTTCGCGGTTACTGGCAGCGATCGCGGCTTCTAGGAGGTCGGCGGAGAGGCGCAGGCCATCCCAATGGAAGTCGGAGAGTTGAACAATTTTGAGGCCATCAAGATGGGGAGGCAGATTTTGGATCGGGAGTTCTAGGCGATCGATTTTCAGGGAGCCAGTGAGAAGCCAATGCATGACGATGGAGCCGGGAGGAGGGGGCGCTTCTACGGTAACAAATGCAAATTACAGTGGGGGGAGGGGGCGCTCGGATTTGCTGCTAGCTTCATGCAATTTTCTTTTTTCTCACCGGAACGATCGACATGACAACCATCGATATGACAACCATCGATATGACAACCATCGATATGACAACCATCGACGTTACAAACTATCTTTGTACGGTTGACAGAGTTGGACTTTCTTCGTAGTGTTGTTTCTCATAGCTGAGTGCAGCCGTGTTGAATAGCCCGATTGATCAGCTAAGACCCCGAAAATTAAAGCGCTGCCCTAGTTGCGACCAACAACGTAAGGCAGCTAAACCCCGAAGCTGAGCGTGGCAGCTAGGCGGTCTGACACGGATTTTAACATTCGATCGGGCCACCCTACTTGTCCTGCGCAAAAGGGTGGCTTTAATTTTTGGGATTTCCTCCCACCTCAACATCCAGGAGAAATCCCATGTTCATGAACTTTGGTGATTCCGATCGTGTCAACGATGCGGAACGTCAGCCATTTCGTTTTTATCTATTTGGCACTCGCAAAGAAGTCCAAGCAGCGATCAACCAATTACATGCCTTGCGTTTCTCCGATCGTATTCGCTGGAGTCCCCCCATGCCCGTCCCCGGTTCCACCTGGCAATACGTCAGCATGATGGAGCGTGATCGGGCCTTGGAGTAAGGGAGATCGATCGGTTTTCCCAAGTAGAGCGGATTCCCCCTAGCCTCTCTTAAAAAAAGGGGAACAAGAGAAAATTCGAAAGAATGGGAGAAAGACTTCTAAAATTTCCATTTCTAATCTAGTTTTACTCAAAATCCCCCTTAAAAAGGGGGATTTAGGGGGATCGAACACGCGATCGACGTTACGATGAATACTTCATCAACGCTATATTCAACACTTTAGTGATTTCAAACCTTCTCCTTCGCCGCAGGGGTAATATTCCGTTGGCGCAGACCTGCTTCAATCTCGTATAACAACTGAAAATCCTGACTCGGCAACGGCGACAAATACGGACGAACAGGCTGCTTCTCCAAAAACGAAAACGCCTGACGAAACTCCACCGGAGTCGCCACGATCGGCGCATCCAAATGGCAAGGAATAATGCGATGGAAGTTCCACTGCGCCACCCGATCGGCCCAAGCGATCGTCTGCTGTGGCTCCCGGTTTAAAATCAACTGCTGCAAAATCGGAGCCACAAATAACCGCCCATTGCCCCGCAAAACCTCAAACGATCGCTCCCAATCCGGCTTCCAACAGAACGGATATAACCCAAAATACGCCTTGCGTGAGCGATCGGGCGCATTTTTCGCTGCCTTCCATGCCTCCCCCAAAGTGGGAATGTCCAATGCACTCGGTCGAAAATAAAAGGAAAACAAAGCAATCCGCTTCCAACCCTTCAGCCGTAGCTCCGGCGTATCCCGCAGCGCCTCCGACGGCAAGTCCCGCGCATGGAACAACAACGGATAGGGATCCACTTGCAGAATCGCTGGCGGAGTCGCTGGCACCGACTGAATCGAATCCGTTAGCAACAACGTTTGAGAGGATTTATGGAAAAACGCCACCTCCGCAAACGGCCCCAGCCCTAAATTAATCGGCCCCAGCATTGCATAATCAAATTCCTGACCAAAGGGCGCTTGGCGACTGTCTTCTGGGAGCACCTGCGTTCGCCCGATCGGCAACCCCAACCAAGACAGCGGCAAATTCACCGGAAAACTCCACTGGTTCGGTGCGACAAACACCTGCGCTTTGGGAAACCGCCGCGCAAACGGCCCCACAAACACCTTATGCTCCAACCCCGACACCGTCGGCAAAATGATGTACTTCACCTCGCCATGGGCCTGCACCAGCTCCGCCATCAGCCGCAGACATTCCCGCGTCGGAGCCACGGGCGCATAGACCAGCAACCCGCCCACCTCCAGCTTGACCACCGTCATCCGAATCGGCGTCACGACGTAAAAAATGCCCTGCAACTGGTCAAACGTCCACATCCGCCCCGGAATCACCTCCGTCCGTAGCGTCGGGCGTTTCCCATAGGGATACAGCGGCACCGTAAACCAGAAATTCCACGTTCGATCGGCGTTCCCCGATTGGGGAGAAAGCGTTGAGGATTGCCGTCCCTGGGTCATGGTTGTTGTCCACCGTCCAAACTGGTATCAGATCTGGGTTATCAGATCTAGGTTGCTAGTCTAAATATTGCCATAGACCGGGATCACTGCGCCGCGCAAGTCCTGGGCCGCCTCCGACACCAGGAAACAAATCACCTGGGCGAGCGATTCCGGCTTCACCCATTGATCAGCATTGGCCTCCCCCATGGCCGCTCGATTTGCTGGCGTATCAATCACACTGGGCAACACCACATTGGCCGTAATGTTTTGCCCCTTCGTCTCATCGGCGATCGCCTGGGTCAGCGCCACCACCCCCGCCTTCGACGCGCAGTAGCCCGCCAACTGTCCCCCCGGTTGCACGGCCCCCCGCGATCCGATCGTCACAATCCGGCCATAGCCCGTCTCCAGCATTTTTCGCAGGCTGTGTTTACAGAGCAAAAACGTCGTGTTCAGATTCAGGTCAAAATCCTGCTTCCACTGCTCAAAGCTATATTCGTGGGTCTTGCCCATGGAAAAGCCCCCCACCAGTTGAATCAGTCCGTCCACCCGCCCCATTTCATTGACCAACGTCTCCACCGATCGCTCATCCCGCAAATCTGCTTGAGCAAAGCGGATCCTCGCAAAATCCGCCGGAGCAATGGTCTGCCGCAAGCGATCGAGATCCCGCTCATTCACGTAGGGAATCGTCACCTCCGCACCCTGGGCCAGAATTGCAGGTGTGACACCTACCCCCAACCCTCCCGTTCCGCCCGCCAACAGCACTCGTTTCCCATCCATAGGTATCACCGTTCTTAGCACGATAGTTTAATCTTCGACCTGGTTCGACTTTCAATCCTCAGGCAGTGATTCTTCCAACTGTTGAATGGCTGCGGCTGGACTCAGATTGTCCGTGATGATCCAAGCAAATCCTGGTAAGTATTGATCCATGACCGATAAATTTGCATAGACGATCGGGCGAATCAGATCGGCGGTCAGAACATCCGGAGCCGCTTCAATACTGGTTTTGTAATGCACCTCGCCTTCGTCAAAATCCAGTTCAAAATTACCTAGAATTAAGCCATTATTTGCACGGGTAATATACTCCGCCACCGCCGATCGTTTTTCTGGCGGCACCCCACTGGGCAAATTAGAGTAAAAGATAAACTGATGATCGTCTTCCTTGGCCTTTGCGTAGCAAACCCATTCCCCCTGGGTGCCTTCTACTTCAAACCTCAAAAGATGATGGGCAACGATATGTTCAAATTCCCATTTCTCACTCTGAAAGAAGCTAATCAACTGTTCTAAAATGCTGCTCATAGGATTTGTATGAATTCGCTAAAAGACTGGTCGTAGTGAAATCTTACTGTTGTGAATTGATTTAATCTGTTGTGTAGCCTGAAGTATACAATTCATCAATCACCCGATTCATTTCTGTCCAAAAACTATTGAGTGCTGGTTTGGCTAAAGTGGTTTCGATCGCTCGCATCACCATCTCTAACTTTTTAACTTGAGCATCGGTTTCTCCCACTTTCTCCTTTTCAATCTTATCAGCGCTGAATTTGTCCTTGGCGATATATTTCTGAGACAGGACATTGCCAATACGATTCGTAAATTTTGTGAACTGTTCGTCTGGTATCTTGTTAGCAACAAATTTTTTCATCTCTAGCTTGAGGGCACGGCCCACAAAGGTTTGTGCTTGATTAGCCACATCCTCAATTATTTGCGTCTTGAAGGTTTCCTTGCGCACGGTGCCCGTTTTTCCAGTAATTGCGGTTTTCCTGCGTTCCTGATAGGTGGGATTTTCAGGCCTCGTTGGTTTATGATCCGCTTTAGCAGTTCCTTCTAGCCGGAAGCGCTCACTCCCAGTCGCAATGCTCAACCGAGGATCGTAGAGAACTTCGTTGCTGACAATGCCTTTGCGTTTTCGGGCCTTCAGCAAGTTGTTCTGAAGTTTGCGGCCTTCCCGTGCCCCTTCTCCAAACAACGAACCCTCAGTTTTTAAATTCCCTTTAGAATCGAACAAGTCTAAGGAATACATATCATAGTCAGGGCTAGAGGCCAGAAAGACGAGATTCGGTTCCGTAGGGTACACTGCCAGCGGTTCAACGGTCGCAATGGCAATCCGGATCGCCTCATCCAGTTGGTTCGCCAGATAGGTCAAAAGGTGTTCGAGATTATCCCGTTTCAGATCACCCTTACCCTTTTTATCCTCTGCGCTGCCACTGGTGCCTTCGGTGCGGAACTCATAGCCCCCGATCGCCATGAACGGATGGCTCGGCCCCAGCGCCACGTCATAGCGCGAAAAAATGCCTTTCGGTTTGCTGCCGTCCTTGGGATCGGTTAACGGGCCTTTGAGGGCTTCGGCGGTGCTGGTGGTGGGTTGTTCTTCCGGGGCTTGCAAGCTGACTGCATCTGCATCGCCCAAGTGGATATAGACGTACTTGTTATAGGTTTTCAGCAAATTAACCATCGCACGGGTTTGGGGATGGGCCGTCACCCTTTCCTTAAATTGGGCATAGGGCAGACGGTCTTGGATACGGATGTTGGCCCTTTCATAATTCAGCGCAGTCTGTCTCGTTTCGTAGTCCTGCTCTTTGTAGGCGGCTAAGGCTCCGTCAAATCCATCTTTGTCAGGGGCTGTTTTCGCCTTCCAGTTAAAATCCCAAGTGAAGCCAAAGGACACCAAGCTAAACTGATCGAAACCATTTTTATTGGCATGGGCTTTCACCAGTTCATCGGATGTTCCATTGAGGCTGCGGAAGCGATTCACCCCAACCACAAGGCCAATCCGTTCTTTGGCTTGGGTTTGATCATCAAAGCCTTGATTGTAGTATTTCTGTGCAATTTGTTGAGGACTGGGATCGCTAGGAATAGTGGTGATGTTGATGACGTAACCCATACGATCGGTTGCAGCGCCTTTGTTTGCAACCAGAACGTTGTTGCTTTGCGGCGATCGAACTTCTCGATAGCCCATGCTGCTGCCAATTTTATCAATCTCATAGCGGCTGAGAAAGTCCTTCTTAGCGCCACCACTATTAAAATCAACAAGAATTTTCTTCAAAGCTTCCGCAGAGCCGGGGGGTGGAACGACTTTCAGTAAGTTAGCTTCCCAGTCGAAGGGGGCTTTGGTTTTCAGCTTTGTCAGCGATCCTGCCACATCCCTATCAGTCATTGCATGTAAGGCATCTAGACAGGAGTCCTTATATTGTTTCCAGAGACCGACGACAACGGCTTTGTAGTCAGCCGACCAAATCGTTTTAGCAATGGCCTGATTAATATATTTAGGATGTTTGAGATAATACTGATGAATTTCGGGCTGATCCGCAGGTATTGCCGCAGGATTCGCACTGAGGCTGGCAGTTTCACTATCCGCATTCTCAAAAAATGCTAGGAATAATTCAGCTTTCTCCTTGATTTGGGTCTGGTTCGTCCGGAACTGTTTGACCTCCGCTTCTTCGCCAATTAGTTCCTGGACAGCAGCCTTAGCATCCTCTTGGGTTTTAATGACTTTCGTAGTTGGTTTATCTTTAACGGATGTTATCAGCGTTTCTACGTTCAGCGTTGCAGCTTTCAGGAGGTTGATTTCCCCCATCACTTCACCCAGCTTCGTCTTCAACGCCGTGGGCATTCCTTCAGCAGTCTCTGGCTTTTTCAAAATTTCTAGCTTTTTCGCAAGTTTTGCAGACAGGGCTTCGCCAAGACTTTCCTTGCGCAACTCGTCCTCAACGGCTTGGTAAATTGTTGGAAGTTTAGGAATCAGTTCCGTCAATCTGGCTAGATCATCCGTGAATACTTTGTTAGCGGCTGTAACCCTTTCAGAGTAAGTGCGAGTATCTACAAACGATCCAATTAAAGTATTAATTTGGTCAGGAGTTGTGTAATCCCCGATTTGCCCCCAATCGCTAAGCCTAACTCCCTCAAAATAGTCGCTTTTGACTTGAATGGTACTAGCAGCACTTTTATATTCATTTTCCAAAGCAGACCTACTATTTTTGTAGGAATTCCCCAGCAACTTGTGCTTTAAAATTGTCCGGATTGTACTTTCCTTTTCTGTCACAAATTTTTTATATGCCTCAGTAGCGTAGGTGAGGCGGTACCCTTGGCCAGGTGCTGCTCCTTCGATCAATGTCTTTACAGTACTAAAGTTAACTGGTTGCCGCTGAATGACTGTTGGGTAAGAGGATGACGTAATCTGGAATTTGTTATTTACATGGCTATTTCGCTGCACTAGGTAGTTATTTTGCTGTACCACATGGGTTAACTCATGGGCAATCAATTCCTTGCCGCTCTGACTACTGGGATGATACGCTCCCCGTTGAAAGAAAATATCCTGACCCGTTGTAAACGCTTTCGCAAATAACGATTGATTTAAGCGATCGGACTGGCTATCGGCATGTACCCGCACTCCACTAAAATCAGCTCCAAACGCCTGTTCCATGGGAACTCGAACCCCCTCCGCTAGCGGCTGACCACTGCCACGGGACTGCGCGATCGTGGATTCCAAATTTGCCCCCTGGTTTTTCGTCCCAGACGGTGCGGTTCCCTCGCCTTCCAAGGCACTCCCAATGGCAGCACTTGGGTTCGTTGATTTTCGCTGGAGGACGGTTTTCTCTTCATCCTCTTCCTCTAGAAAGGGTGAATTTCTAGGTTGCGATTGTCCCAAGGGCTGCTGCGGTGAACGTAAATTTCTGGGTTGGGATTGTGCAAAAGGTTTCTGAGGCAAGCGTTGTATGGGAATTGCAGCAGATGGAGAAGGATGAATACTGGTTGCTTTAAGATGAACAGGATTGATTGCAGAGGCTGACAGTCTGGGTAATTGTTGTACCACCTGCTGCGCCACCCGATCGGCTTCCTGCTCATAGAGATCGCCAACGGGCCCAACTCGCAATTTAGGCTGAATCCAAGGAGGCACAGCTTCCCGTCCTGGGGCATCCACCGCAAAATTGCCAAACTCATGCAGAATGGGCGGCTGTAGTGGTGATTGCGCCTGTTGAGGCAGAGTCTCAGTTTGAGTCGGGTCACGGTGTAGTTCACGGTGTAGTTCACGCGATCGTGATGGCAACAACCCCTTGTCTCCCTGGAGGGCTGAGGGACTGGCCGCAGATGCCTGCGATGCCTGCGATGTCGATTGCTGAATCCTGCTAGAACCCATGACCCAGCCTCCTAAAGGCACACGATCGCGTTGAATGGGAAAATCTACAGCTTGAAGTTAGCTACGATTATCGCTTGGTTTGATCCAGATCGAGAGATCTTGAAGTAATGTGCTACTTTTCCCATAGGTGTCAATACTTCCCCATAGGTCTCTAAAAAACGTCACGAAAGTTAAAACGTCACAGAAGGGCGATTACAGCTCAACAGGCCATCCTAGGGGAACAGCGCATCAATAAAATCCCAATTGGGTAGGGGTAGGAGAGTAAAAGGGTAGGAGGGTAGGGGAATGAGGAGGGGATATTATTTCTTTGCAAATCCCTAGGCACGCTTCTTTCAGGCTGTTTGCGTTTAACTTGACTGTTTCCTAGGAATTTCTCTGGCGTTCCCGTTTGCGAATGGCCGAGATCGCCTTATCCTTCGATCGTTGATCCCAACGCCACAAGGTCACCATTAACGCCACCACCCCCACTTGCAACGCTAAGTTCGGCAAGGCTGAATCAACGTCACGTCCCGCCAGAAATTGCGCCAGAAAGAAAATGCCACCCACAAATCCCGACGCTCCAAAGGCCACATAGATAAATTGCCGCAACCCACGATAGGGCGCTGTGGCTTCTGCCCGCAGATAGGCATACTTTTCAGGGTCAGATTGGCGCAGAGGGACAGGTTGGGGATCCTCGGGGCGTTGCGGTTCAGACATGTTATGGGGGCCAATTTAGAGTTTCACTCAACGATATAAACTTATCTTAGAACTTCGGAACGCATTGCTTCACCTCAATTATTCATACAGGAGCCGACAAATCCAGTAGCCAACAAATCAGTAGCCAACAAATCAGTAGCCAGCAAATCGAGAAAAGCACTTGAAACCCTATAGAGTCAAACACTCTGAAATTTATAGACAGCCAAACCCAGAATCCAAACGCGATATTTCGATCGATCGTTTATCGATCGTTTCAGGAGCATCCCTTTCAGGGGTATCTATTTTCTAGCGACCTGTTCGCCCCTATCCCATGGCAATCCGATCGCTTCACATCAGATCATCCAACTCCGCATAATCCGGTAACGTTGTTTCAATTTGTTTTCCATTGCGTAGCACAATGCGATCGTGTTGACTGCGAGATAACAGTTCACTAAAGTTACGTGCTTTGAACAGAATCAAATCCGCCCCTAATCCGCCCCCAATCCGCCCCGCCTGAGGCAACCCCATCAAATCCGCAGGCGTCATCGTCATCACATTGGGCCAATCCCCATAGGGCCGATCAAGGTGGGCAATCCGTACCGATTGATTGAATACCTCTAACCCATCATGATCCCCAAAGCCGTAGAACGGATCACGGCAATTATCACTGGCGATCGCCACCGGAACCCCTGCTTTTTTCAATTCATGCAATCGCGTTACCCCGCGCCAATAGGGTGTTCGAGTCGCCTGCCGATCCTGGAGATAAAGATTACACATCGGCAAGCTAACAATGCCAATCCCTGCTTTTTTCACCAACGCGATCGTCTCCGCCGCTTGTTCCGCAGGTTGCACCGCAAGACTACAGCAATGGCCGCAAACCACTTTCCCCTTGTACTTATGCTTAATCACCGCCGCCGCAATGTGATGCAAACACCGAGACTCCGGATCGCCATTTTCATCCACATGGAAATCCAGCAATAATTTGCGTTGTTTTGCTAATTGAAACACACGATCGATTTGTTGATCCAAATCCGGATTTGTATAAGCAACACCCCCTAAAATGCCACCCATCTCCGCCACCAAATCCGCTAGCTTTTCCCCTTTCGGCGTCAGGTAATAATCTAACGAAACCAAGGAAACTGCTTGCAACGTGATGCGATCGTGCCATTCCGCTTGCAATTGCCGTAAGACCTCAAAACTAATTTTTCCCTGTTTATCAGCAGAATCAATATGGGTACGAATTGCCTGAGTTCCATGGGCATAACTGCATTTCAGGCCAAATTCCATTCGACGATAAACATCCTGTTCATTCCAGCGTTGTTTAGAATCTTTTTGAACAGTGGTCAGCGCACCTTCAAATGTTCCATTGGGATTCGGTGCACGGTTCCAAATGTGTCCCTTATCTAAATGGGTGTGCATATCCACAAAGCAAGGCCACACTATGCCATTCTGTAGATCGATCGACGGCGCACTAAAACTCGTAAACGTCCCCGCCGCCGTAATCGTGCCAATGACCCCATCCTGAATTTCAATGTCCACCGCCAGCAAATTGTCGATCGGGGGCTTGCGGGGTGTCCACTTGGATCCCCCTAGGATTAACGAAGCGGGAACATGGGCGTTACGAAGCCAATAGTGATTAGAATCAAACAACATGGATGAAATCTGTCAAAAGGCTAGGGCTGGAATCCGTCAAAAGGCTAAAGAGTTAAGCGCTCTCAAGAATTAAGCACACTGAAAACACACTGAAAGCACACTGAATCCGATGATCGCACGAAATGAGAGCTTTCCAGCACGCTGCCCTGGCGAAGCAGGCTAGAACAAGCGGATTCATCCCAAAAATTAATTCTCGTTTTCCACAAATTATCTCCCCACAACCGACTCTAAATTTGCCGTGTCATAATTTAATCAAGCCAAAATAATTGATATTTGAAAAGGAGACGGGTCATGTTGTGGAAAGGCTTAAGAACACTGCACTCCCTCGGAATTATCACGATCGCCACGCTGGCACTCGTGGCCCTTGAGCAGGTATGGCCCTCTGCTGCAATGGCCAATCCTCAGCCGATCGATGAACTGCCCATGACCAAAACGAAGGAAGCGGAGAAGTCCAATGAGGAGTTTTGGGTGCCCGCAGCTCGCGTGGATCTCCAAAAACCTGCCAAAATTCAACTCATTAACAAAACCCAAGAAACCCTAGAATACCTGATTACCACCCACACCAATTTTCGACGGCTAGCCCCTGGCCAATCGGTCATGCTCAGCGACTTTCAGCCCCCCGTTTTTGTCAATATCAACTCTCTACGGGATAGCGGCAATGTGGAATACAGCGTCACCGTTGATAAATCAAGCAATGTGGCAAATGTTGAAATTAAACCCACGATCGGCCAAGGCAACCGTACCCTCAATTTAGATAAAACTGGGGCCATTTATCTGTATTAAGGGATTTGCAAAGAAATAATATCCCCTCTTCATTCCCCTACCCTCCTACCCTTTTACTCTCCTACCCCTACCCAATTGGGATTTTATTGATGCACTGTTCCCTAAAGCTGCATTCAGATTGCTACATCAAGCCGCCCTATTCCAACGGCTAACCCAGGAACTTTATCCGATCTCCACCCGCTGCAAGTCCCGAAAGCCATTGATAAATTCAATCACCTGTTCTAAGCTCGCCGCCTGGAACTCCGGCAGTATATTGGCTTGGAATTCATCCATTTCTCGGAAAAAGGGCACCGATCGTCTGCCAAACATGGGATTGCTATAGATGGTCAAGCGTTGTCCATCCGCATTCACCAATATTGTTTGGGTCGGAGATTGGAAAAAGGGCAATTTTTGAGCGGCTAAGGGAATGGCTTGCAGCAGGCGATCGCGATTGACTTGTTGGGTATTGTGGCTGAGCAACTTAATCATCATTTGGTATTGCTGCAATTGCTCATTACTTTGGTGAAACACCCGACTGGGAATCATTTTCAGTAGGGAAGTTAAATTTTGATGGGTCGATCGAGCATCTTCAAAGGGCAAGATCGCTGCATAGGCAATCAGAAAGAGATGCGTATCCTGCGTTAGTTCAAACCGTAAAACCGTACGCCCCCGATGAATCGTAATATTGGGTGGTTGCATGGCCAATGTGGTTTGCCGTGTCAACTGTTGGTACGTCACAATCAGCGCACTGTAGGACTCTGGATCTAGCCGATCGTTAATCGTCACTTCCACCGTTGGCGGCACCCGGTAGAAAAATTCATAGGCATCATTGCTGCTAAATTGATAGGTTTTACTGCGATCGCCATTTTGACTTAAATCAATCCAACGGCAGTTAATATCCTCTACCTTTGGGCCAAAGGGCAATGTATCGTAAAGTTTAGCGCCTGTCAGTTGCGCGCCCGTCAGATCTGCCCCAGCCCAATCCACCCCCGATAGGTTAGCCCGCGTCAAATCCACATGCACTAGCGTGGTATTCAACAACGTAGCATGGCTTAAATCTGCCCCCGTTAAATTGGCCCCGCTGAGAATCGCCCCACTTAAATCCGCCCAGCGCAAATCTGCCCCACTTAAATCCGCCCAGCGCAAGTTGGCTCCTGTCAGATTGACCCCTTGCAAAATCGTCCGACTCAGATTTGCTTGCCGCAGCTCCGTTTGACGCAAATTTGCCCCGCTGAGATTCGCTCCACTCAGGTCACAACTGTGTAGTATTGCCTGTTCTAAATTAGCCGCCGTCAACACCGCCCGACGCAGATCAGCTCGACTCAAATTAGCCCGACTCAGGTTGGTACAGCGCAACTTCGCATCCCGCAGATCCGCTGCTGACAGGTTTGCCCGTTGCAACTGTGCCCGACTCAGATCCGCCCGCTCCAGTTCCGACTTAATCAGATGGGCTTGAATCAAATTAGTTTCACTCAAATCGGCTAGAGACAGGTTCGCAACATTCAAGCAAGCTTGTTGCAGGTTAGCCCGGTGCAGATTGGCTCCATTCAACTTAGTCACATTGAGCTTGGCACGACTGAGATTGGTCTGACTCAGGTTGGCACTAGTGAGATTAACCACCGTAAGATTTGCAGCCCCCAGATCAGCACCACTTAAATTGGCACCACTCAGATTGGCTTCATTAAGAGTAATAGAACCAAAATCTCGCTTTCCGATCGCGTACTGCTCTAATAATTCCTCAGGACTCATTAGTGATCCCCTGACCCAGATGGCGCATTATGTGTGAATTAATTAGTGCTAGCGTTCCCCAGTCCATTACTGAACTCGCTAAATAAGCTTAGTCAAAGAAAACCCTAGAACGGAGTTTGTCCCCATGGGAAACTAGAAAGGGAGACCAGATGCCTATCGGCTCCCTTTTGAACACCCCACTTGGAAGACCCAGACAACGGGATATGACTGAACTATCTAAGAGCACTGATGGGACTCGCAACTTGCATCGCACGGATTTAATCGATACAGCTTTGGACAACACAGCTTTAGACAACACAGCTTTAGACAACACAGCTTTAGACAACACGATGGATAAGGCTGACAAGGTAAGCACGGTTGGTATTGTGGGTTTAGGGCTAATCGGAGGATCATTAGGGCTAGATTTACGATCGCAGGGATACCGAGTCATTGGTGCCAGTCAACGGGCATCTACCTGCGAAACCGCAGAAGCTCGAGGCGTTGTCGATCGTGCAAGTCCCGATTTAGCCATCCTTGCAGAAGCTGAAGTTATCTTTCTATGCACCCCTCTTGCCCACCTAGAATCAACGACGCAACGCTTGATTCCGTATCTTAATGCAGAAACGATTCTGACAGATGTGGGTTCTGTTAAGACTCCGATTGTAGAGTCAATTCAAGCTTTGTGGAAGAACTTTGTGGGCGGACATCCCATGGCCGGCACCGCTGAAAGTGGAATTAACGCTGCCATCCCTAATTTATTTGCAGGCAATCCCTACGTATTCACCCCAACCCCAGAA
The DNA here is from genome assembly GCF_050753345.1 of Alkalinema pantanalense CENA528. Classification (NCBI taxonomy): domain Bacteria; kingdom Bacillati; phylum Cyanobacteriota; class Cyanophyceae; order Leptolyngbyales; family Leptolyngbyaceae; genus Alkalinema; species Alkalinema pantanalense. The sequence goes on from NZ_JBLZFX010000021.1 coordinate 14,951, forward strand.
ACCCCCACTAGGGTAATCACAGTGGTGAGCGCGATTGCCCAAGATCTCGGTGCCATCCTGTATCGCGCTACGCCAGAAGCCCACGATCGCGCCGTCGCTTGGATTTCCCATAGTCCAGTCATAATCAGTGCCAGCCTAATTGCTGCTTGCCTAGAAGAGCCGGATACTGAAGTCCTTCAACTCGCGCAAAATCTAGCCAGTTCTGGCTTTCGGGATACCAGCCGTGTGGGAGGTGGCAATCCAGAACTGGGCTTACTAATGGCACAACTGAATCGATCGAACGTCCTACAATCGCTGCATGCCTATCGTCAACAGTTAGATCACGTAATCCAGCACATCCAACAGGAAAACTGGGAAACGCTAGAACTAATCTTGAGGAAAACGCAAGCAGAAAGACCAAAATTTCTGCGGGAATCAACTTGACCCAAAGTGCTGAGTATTGATCCAACATTTTACTGAGAGAAGTTAGCCAAACTTCCTGGGATGAACAGATCATGCTGTGAAACACTGCCTGGAGACACCCAAATTAATTGTGGGAAACCATCCCAAAGAACAGGCTTAAGTCATCAATGCCATCACTTAGAGCAACACCCTCACCAATTAGCACTAGACAGCGAATTTAGCACTAGAGGGCGGATTGCAACTCATCCAGTTTGGCCAGAACCTCTCGGCTATGCACGATCGGGTTGACACCTAGAAAAATCGATCGCAGGTTCCCCTCAGGATCCACAAGAAAGGTATGCCGTGCGGAACGAATTCCCAGCCAGGATCCATAGGCTTTGCTCACAGTGCCACCTTGATCGGCGAGCAGGGGAAATTTGAGGCCCTCAGAGTCACAAAACTCTGCATGGGAGTTCACAGAATCAGCACTGATACCCAAAATTTGCGTATTCCGCTGACGGTAGGCGGGTAAATCCTGCTGGAACTTACGGGCTTCGATCGTGCAACCAGACGTAAAATCCTGGGGATAGAAATAGGCCACGACCCACTGTCCACGATAATCAGCCAAGTGCACTTCACCTTCCCCCGTCGTCGCAGGCAGGGTAAAGTCTGGAGCTGGTTGATCGATCGGAGGCAACTTGCCGCCCATGGCTTGTGCTGCTTGCGGCAGTAGCCCCATCGTTCCAAGCACCAGCACGGTTGTCAAAATAACGGTCAAACACCAGCGAAGGCGCGATCGAGACCACATAAAATTTCTCCCAATAATCTCAACGAGCTTAATTCCATCCCAAGTCTCAATTTGCCCTCATCCTCCAACCCCTTCTCCCAAACTAGAAGAAGGAGAACCAGACCCAAATCCCTCTCCCGTTTTGGGAGGCATTTAGGATGAGGGCTACAAAAGCGAGATGCGCCGAAGGAGCTATTTATTGAATAAACTCTTTACTTAACTTTACAAAGATTGCTTTACATCGATCGCGTAATTTTCTCAAAATGGGAGTCCTTGGGGGTTAAACCGCCGATCCCGTCAGCCTTAATCTGCTCAGGAAGGGGTCGTCAGGAAGAGCGATTTATTCATCTCTGGATTGTTTTATGATTATTTAGTTTTATATCCGAGAGCCCAATTCATCCGGTAAAATTGGATCCTGTCAATTTCAGGAGAGTCCTAGCCTTGCCTACCCTTGGAGTCAACATTGACCACATTGCCACCCTGCGCCAAGCTCGCCGCACCGTTGAACCGGATCCTGTGGCGGCTGCCGTGTTCGCAGAATTAGCCGGGGCAGATGGCATTACAGTACATTTACGGGAAGATCGTCGCCATATCCAAGATCGCGACGTCCGCCTGTTACGCCAAACCGTGCGCACCCATTTGAATCTGGAGATGGCCGCAACCGATGAAATGGTGGAGATCGCCCTAGATATTAAACCTGACTACGTGACCCTGGTACCGGAGCGCCGGGAAGAAATCACGACGGAAGGGGGGCTGAATATAGCCGGTCAGCTTGACCGCATGAAAGACGTGGTGCAAGCCCTTCAAGGTGCAGGCATTCCGGTCAGCCTGTTTATTGACCCCGATGATGAGCAAATCACGGCATCCGCTGCCAGTGGGGCTAAATTCATCGAACTGCACACCGGATGCTATGCCGAAGCTAAAACCGAGGCAGAGCGTGCCCAGGAATTGCAGATCCTGTCTCAAGGGTGTGAATGGGCGATCGCCGCAGGGCTTCGGGTTAATGCAGGGCATGGATTGACCTATTGGAATGTTTATCCCGTCGCTTGTCTCCCAGGCATGGAAGAATTAAACATTGGGCATACCATCATTAGCCGTGCATCACTGGTTGGGATGGAACGGGCTGTGAGAGAAATGAAACTTGCGATTCAAGGAGACGTATAAAACAATGACGACCTACTACTACGTTTTAGCAAGCAAAAAATTCATGTTTGAAGAGGAACCGACCCACGAAATTATTCGGGAGCGGAACCGCAACTATCAAGAGAACGAGAAGGAAATTGACTTTTGGGTGATCGAGCAGCCCGCCTTCTTGCAGGCACCGGAATTTGCGGACATCAACGCCCAAGTACCCAAGCCCGCCGCTGCGATCGTCTCCACCAATAAGCAGTTCATCACTTGGCTGAAGCTGCGTTTAGAATATGTCATCACAGGCGAGTTTCAGCAGTCTGAAACGATTCCCAATCCCCTAGCATCTTTGACATCGGTCTAGCTCAATCCTCAGCTAGCGTTGGGAACCGGATACGATAAGCTTCGAATGCAACATTGGATGGAAACAGCATGAATGCGTGGCGCTGGCAAACTGGATTTTGGACGATCGTAACCGCGATCGCGCCGTTGGCGATCGGGCTTCCGGGCAAGAGCCAAATCCCTGTCTGCGCCCCGCCCAATGCTGGGGAATATCTCCTATTTGTGCTCAGCCGAACGCCGGACAGCCAAGCAATGGTACGCAGCAAGTTGCCCACGGATGTCCCCGTGAGTGTCTGCGATTACCAAGGTTCACCTGTTACGCGCCTGGGAGGCTATCAAACCGACGTGGCTGCCAACGCCTGGGCGCAGTACTTAGGACAAAGCACCGGGTTGCAAACCGTTGTGGTGAAACCCAGGCGCATTCCAGCCGTCGCTCCCAGCAGCGCAACCCCTGGGAATTCTGGAAATCCTACTGCAGCGATGCCCCAGTCCTCAGCCCCCAGTAATCCAGCCCCCAGCAATCCAGCTCCCAGTAATAATCCAGCAGCCACTAATCCAGCAGGCAGTCCCGCAAGTAACCCAGCAAAAAATCCCATAGCCCCCACCGGTCAACCACAATCGACGCAGTCTGCGATTGCAACAACGTACAATCCGCAGGCGATCGCGAGCGGCTATGCGGTGCTGGTGAACTATCAAAACCGTCCTGAGGTAGCAACCCAACTACACCAGGGACTGAATAAGGACATTGGGTTAGTGGCCTATGGTCAAAAACCCTACTTGTTGGCCCTTCACACGACAGATGCAGTGGCCGCGAACTCTGTCATGCAGTTATTGAGCGATCGGGGGTACTTGACGATGGTCGTGGATGCCCGCCGCGTCGTTTTACTGAAGTCTGCCGTGAGTCTCAAGTAAGTCTTGCAGCACCTCTAAGTCTTGCAGCACCTCCGACTAAGACCCATCCACCTCCAGCTAACCCATCTGAAACGGGGAGAGCAGCGCCTTCTAACCCCCAACCCAAATTTGACGCATCCAAGCTAATTGACCATTCCCCCCCATTTCAGAGAGGAAAGCAATGGCGATGCCCATGATTGAGCCGACAATCACCTGGACGGGGGTATGGCCTAACAGTTCTTTCAACCGGGTTTCCGTCAACTGATGATCGCCTTGGAACAGTTCATCAATTAGTTGGTTGAGGATTTTCGCCTGCTTGCCTGCGGCTTGGCGTACGCCCGTTGCATCGTACATCACGATGAAGGCAAACACTGTTGCGATCGCAAATTCTGCACTGTCCCAGCCCTGGGTTAAACCAATTCCCGTTGCCAAGGAGGTGACCAAGGCAGAGTGGGAACTGGGCATACCACCCGTTTCCACCAAGACACGCACATTCAACTTGCCATGCATCGCAAATTCAATAATCAATTTGGTTGCTTGAGCCAGTAAGCACGACGCGATCGCAATAACTAAAACGTGGTTGTCAAAGATAGCGCTCAGGGACTGCATAAAAATTGGGTTGGGAAATCGGGATCACAGAATTGAGAACACCTTACCGCAATTACGGCAGAGTCTCAATTTTTATCACCTTCAAAATCAGATCCACCTAAATTTCAGGGATAGTCAAGTTAATTTTTACGGGCAGTAATATAGTCAGCGATCGCGATGAGCGGGTCGGCAGCCGTCCCAAATCCGCTCAGTTCTGCCTTGGCCTTAGCCACAAGTTCTTCCGCTTGGCGGCGCGATTCTTCGATGCCCCAGAGCTTGGGATAGGTGGTCTTGTCCGCTTGCAAATCTTTCCCGGCAGATTTACCCAGTTCTTCGGTAGTCGCGGTAATGTCGAGGATATCATCCACAATTTGGAAGGCTAAACCGATATTTTTGGCGTAGCGCAACAGTTTTTCCTGATCCGCGTCGGAAGCCCCGGCTAGGATGGCACCACTCAGGACGGAGGCTTCTAGGAGCGCTGAAGTTTTGTTGTTGTGGATAAACGTCAGGGTTTCCAGCCCGATCGCCGCATTACCTTCCGATTGCAGATCAACCACCTGCCCATCGACTAAGCGAGCAAAGGCCCGACCTAACAGCATGACCACATCCAAAACACGATCGGCAGGGACACCCTGGGTTTCTTTGGCCACATACTCAAAGGCGTAGGATAGCAGCGCATCTCCTGCCAAAATCGCGATCGCCTCACCGTAGACTTTGTGATTCGTCGGTTTGCCCCGACGGAAATCGTCGTTATCCATGGAGGGCAAATCATCATGGATCAGGGACATCGTATGCACCATTTCCAAGGCACAGGCCGTTGCCATCGCCATTTCGGTATTGCCACCCATCAATTCGCAGGTCGCAAGGCAAAGAATGGGCCGCAGGCGCTTGCCTCCCGCCATCAGGGAGTAGCGCATGGATTCATAAATGGTTTCAGGGTAGGCGAGGGCGATCGACTGGTCGAGAGCAACTTCTACCAGCGCTTGTTTCTCAGCGAGATAGGTCTTGAGATTAAAACTTGATTTTTCACCAGCAACAACCATCGAACAGCCTCCATGAAACATTCCTAAACACAAGGATAAGAACCGAGGGTTAGCAGCCTCATCCCTCAAACTTTTTGCGGTAACTCAAAATTGTATTGTGTAACAGCATTGCCACGGTCATTTGTCCCACGCCACCTGGAACAGGGGTAATGTAGCTCGCTACATTTTTGACCCCTTCAAAGTCCACATCCCCAACAAGCCGACCTTTGCCATCGGGGGTCGCAATGCGGTTGATCCCCACATCAATCACGACGGCTCCCGGTTTGACCATATCCGCCGTCACCAGATTGGGCCGCCCCACCGCTGCCACGAGAATATCCGCCGATCGCGCTACCGCCTCCAGATCGGCAGTGCGGGAATGGGCGATCGTGACAGTCGCATCAGCTTCTAACAGCATGAGCGCCAAGGGTTTCCCCACTAGAATACTGCGGCCAATCACCACCGCTTTTTTGCCTTTAAGAGGAACATTATATTCCTTCAGCAACTCCATCACACCCGCCGGGGTGCAACTGCGCAATCCAGGTTCCCCCCGCACCAAACGCCCTAGATTGTCGGGGTGGAGTCCATCGGCATCCTTGGCGGGATCGATCGTCAGCAGAAGCTGCACATCATCTAAATGATCACCGGGCAGGGGCAACTGTACTAGAATTCCATCGACCCGATCGTCTTGGTTAAGCTCCCGGATAGCTTGTTCTAATTCCGCTTGGGTTGTGTCTGCGGGAAAGTGGCGACCAAAGGAAACGATTCCCACGCGGGCACAGGCTTTTTCCTTATTGCCTACATAGGCAGCACTAGCGGGATTGTCACCGACCATGAGGACAGCTAATCCGGGGGGGCGTCCATACTGGGCTTGCAAATCCTGAACCTGTGCAGTCATCTCAGCATACATTTTGGCTGAGAGGGCTTTTCCATCGAGTAGTTGACCAGTTGTCATGAAGATGTATGAAGTAGTGCTGGCTGCCAAGAGCCACAAAAGGATGAGATAGACTTTTCCTAGTTTCTCAGATTCAGTCTCCTAGATTTGATGCATCTGCATGAAAATTTAGTCTTTTGTTGCAAAGGGTTCTTGCTAATCCCTTCTATGTATCCTGTGATTTCTATTGTTGTGGGCTCTATATTGTGTGATTTCTATGGTGTTGCGATCGTTCCGTTGGGGGCTCGTGTGGAGTCTGTCCCTAGTCCTGCTGGGCTGTCAATCTTTACCTACGACACCAATCAACCAACTTTCTTCACCCCTTCAAGGCACGACCTTCCCCGCAGAGACTGATTCAGTGAAGATTTCTGGGCAGGTCATTTCCATCGCCCCCATGCTGGATCAGGTGGCCTATGAAGTCCAAGATGAAACAGGTCGGGTTTGGGTCTTGAGCCGGAAGCTGCCACCCCCGCAGCATAATTCTGTGGTGACGGTGACTGGCAAGGTTAAATCGACCTCGATCGTGATCAATGGGGAGGAGCTCGGGGAAGCTTACCTGGAAGACTTGAGTCAACAATAGATTTCACTCAATATCTCAATGCAATCTCTCTATCGTTTCTCTACAGTCTTTCTATTGCCCTAGGTCAACCACCATGCAAGATTCAAGAATTCAAGTCGCGATCGCGATTCTCCACCAGGACGATCGCTACTTGCTGCAACTGCGGGATAACAAGCCGGAAATTGTCTATCCGGCCTATTGGGGCTTGTTTGGAGGCCATGTGGAACCCGGTGAACATCCCGATGATGCCGTGGGCCGCGAGTTACTCGAGGAAATTGGCTATCAGGCGATCGACCTACAAAAATTTGGCTGCTACAACGATGACAAGGTGATTCGCCATATCTACCAAGCCTCGCTCACCGTAGGGCTAGATCAGTTACAGCTTAATGAAGGCTGGGATATGGGATTAGCCACCGTTACAGAAATCCAATCAGGGGAAAAGTTTTCTCCCATCGCTAACCAAGTTCGACCGATCGGGCCAACTCACCAAAAGGCATTGCTTGATTTCATTGCCCAATACCGTTAGCCATCGGGTGATCAGAGGATATCAAGGATGCTGGTCGATCGAGGGCAGCGTGAATGATGGCCTGAATGGCGGTTGGCTGCTCGATATGGACGTTGTGTCCGGCCTGCGGCACGATCGTACAGTGGGCGTTGGGCAACTGTTGGGCCATGGCCTGCTGAATCGCAACAAACTTCCCATCCCATTCCCCAGCAATCAATTGGATCGGCTGGGTCAGTTGCGGCAAATGGGGCCACAGATTGGGCTGGGCACCGAGTCCCATGGCGGTTAAAGATTTGGCAAGTTCCTGGGGCTGGTTGCGCTGGCGTTTTTGGTGAATTTCTGGAAATTTGGCATGCTGCCGGAGGGATTGGAATAACGGCTGGTGATACCAACGATCGAGAAATCCAGAAAAATCTTGCGCTAACTCCACTGCCAAAGCCCTATCCCGAGCCTGTCGTTCCTGTCGCTCCACTGCACTCGCCAGCCCTGGAGACGCCGATTCCAGAAAGACTTGGGAGGCTCGGTCAGGAAAGTGACATGCTAAATATAAGGCCAAACGTCCCCCCATCGAATATCCATAGAAAGCCGCTTGATGGATTGCTAAATGATCCAAAACAGAGATTACCTGAACTGCAGTCTCTTCCATGGAATAAGCATCACTCGGCCAATCAAGACTCTGACCATGGCCCGGTAGATCAATGCAAACACAATGGAATTGCTGCAAACAATTGTTGACAATTACAGCGAAGTCATCTCCTCGACCTAAAAAGCCATGGAGAAAACACAATGTCGGGAATTCTGGAGATCCATTAGTTTGATAATGCAGCATGTTACTGGATTAACTCACTGGATCAGCTTACTTAATCAAAACAACAATTCCTGTCGATCGCTTCCGAATTGCAGCGATATACAAGGCGACTAATCCCCCGACGATCGGCCAACGCCACAGCTTGCGTAACCTAGCATTCTTCGGTGGTGCATAGAGCCGTCCAAAGTCGCTGGCATGGGGATACCCCCGACTAGCCCGAAATCCCACCTGTTTGGCGGCACGCATGATCGTCCCAGGAGGCATATCTCGCTCAGTCACACCAAATTGAGCCATTGCTTGGATGGATTCCGGACTTTTGGAATGACCGACTCCAGGTTCAGACGTAATACAAATCCCCCCCGGTTTAAGCGCACGATACACACTGCGTAGGGCTTCTACTTCATCGATCGCGTGGTGTAAAGCATCAAAAAAGACCGCACAATCAAATTCATTTTGAAAGGCCATCAATTCATAGTCGCAGGTGACAAATTCAACGTTATTTAAACCGATATCATTCCGGTTCATTTCTGCGTATTGAATCATATCGGGCGCGATGTCTTGTCCAACAACGGTATAACCCCGTTTAGCAAAGAAGCAACTCGTCCAGCCCGTGCCACATCCCAGATCCAACAATCGAGCCGGGGGTGCGGGCAGTAGATTCATCACCGCCCCAATTTCCATTAAATATTGCCCACAGGCTCCATCGGTAAAAGGTTTATGCAAAGCATGGTAAATTCCCGCTTCACCGATATTTTTGAGATAGTCAATTTCGCCCTGTTTTGGCATTGGAATCGCCTCTTCCCGATCGGTCAACGAACTTGTCTCAAATCGCTAACGGTTGCAATCAACGGACTGCTGAAATCCGCTAATGGTCTAAACCCACTAACTGTTTGAAGGCATCGTCGTCTTTTAATCCCTTTAACAGCAGTGGTTCTTCCTTAGCCCAATCACGCATGTCTGCATTCCCCGCGATCGCTCGTTTTAGGGTTTGTAGCGCTTGCTCAGTATCCCCTTTTAGGCTGTAACAAATCGCGATTTCATAGATAAAGTCGGGATTGTCGGGGTATTCCTGCAAACCCTCTTCATAGATCGCGATCGCCTCATCGTAGCGCTCTAGCCGTTGTTTCGTTTGAGCTTTGATGTTATACGCAAACTCCGATAGCCCACCCGCCTTCTCATTTTCTATCTCGCCAGCGTAGATCGCCTCTGCTTCTTCCGTGCGCCCCAGGGTTTCTAAAAGGTAAGCTTGATCCATTATCAACAGAGGGACTGGATCTTGCTCCAGACCTTCCTTGTAGACTTCTAGCGCTTCATCGTAGCGTTGCAGTTTTTCTAAGAGCTGGCCTCGGCTGTGGTAAACCATGTAGAACGCCCCATAGCTGTCCACCCGATTCAGATCTGCGAGTGCCTCTTCGTAGCGTTCTAGGCTCTCATAGGAAAAACTGCGGGCTGTGAGATTCATGGGATTGGGAGCCATGGCTACAGCTTGATCTAAAAACTCTAGCGCTTCTTCATAGCGCTTTTGGCGATTCAGAAACGTCCCTAAACTAAAATAACAACCGGGATGATCGTCTAAAACTTGCACCATTTGCCGATGGGTGGCTTCGGCTGCCTCAATTTGCCCCGCTTCTTCTTGCACCGCCGCTTTATAGAAATACCCGTCAAAATTCTCGGGTTCAAGCTTAATGACTTTGTCAAAGGCCGCGATCGCCCGATCCCAGTCTTGGATTTCCATACAAACGCGCCCTAACTTTGTCCAAGCTTCGACACAGTTAGACTTAGCCTTGATCGCTTTTTCGTAGGCTGCGATCGCTTGTTTATGCTGCTTCCATTCCAAAGCAGTATCGCCTTTTTTGATCCACCCTAAATGCTGGTCTTTACTTGCCATATCGCTGAATTAATACAATCTCTAAACGAATGAAATTGCCAAATAGTTGAGCTGTCTTGAGGTTTTCTAGTTTATCCAGTCTTAATCACAGTTCCCATGACTTCCCCACAAAATTTAGGGTTTTGGTTCAATGGCGCAATGCAATTTAGCTCAACGATCGAACTCTCAATTACGGATCCAGGATTACTCTACGGAGCCACAGTATTTACCACCCTGCGGATTTATCAGCAATCCCTCGATCATCCCCTGACGCACTGGACTGAACATTGCGATCGCCTGCGCCACAACCTCCAAACCTTTGGCTGGGTCATGCCGGAGTGGTCGCAAGTCCGCCAAGGGGCTGAATGTCTGAGTCAACACTACCCTGTCCTACGAATCACGGTCTTTCCCGATGGCCGCGAGTGGATTACCGGACGACCTCTACCCGCCGATCTAGTCCAACGACAACAACAGGGGATTACCGCCTGGGTAGCTAACCTGGATTGGACGCGATCGCTCCCCGGTCAGAAAACTGGAAATTACCTAGTCCCCTGGCTCGCATTACAAACGGCCCAAAGCCAGCAAGCCCAGGAAGCCATTTTGACCACTTCCCAAGGCCATTGGCTAGAAACCAGTACCGGCAACCTCTGGGGCTATGTAGACGGCACTTGGTACACCCCACCCCTCAACAATCCATCCCTCGACCACAGCAGCATCCTACCGGGCATTCAGCGGCAGGCGATCCTGCAATTCTGTCAGACCCAGGGGCTGTCAACAGCACAGGTACCGTGGACTCCCAACTTAATTCAGCGGTTTCACGTAATTGCCTATTCCAACTCTGTAGTAGAGCTTGTGCCCATTCAACGGGTATTACTGGGAGAACGTAGGTTATCTTTTGCCCCAGATCACCCCGCATTACAGGCACTGCATAGCTATTTTCTTTAACCAAATTCATAACCTATGAAATCAATCCGCAGAAGTCTGCGCCAGCAACGCCTTCAAAGGCAAGCGCAGGGAGGATTTGTGGTTGCATTATTCAGCTTGATGGCCGCCTTTCTGCTGCTTCGGGCATTGGTGCTGGGGATGCCAACCAGTGAGGGAAATCCACGCTTGCAAACCCAGCATCTTCAACCGATGAACTCCTCCGCCCCGCCCGCCCAGGAAATTTAATTCCCATCCCGATTTTTTAAGGAGATGATGGTCTATAGGAATAGCTGCACTGTCAAGAGCTTGATGAAGGGCTTGATGAAAGGCTCATAATCATAGAGATCACAGTGCGGCATTCCGCACCCGATCGCATTCTGAGAAGGGATCCCAAGTTTCTGAGGATACGTTAAGATTAATTAACAATAAGAAGCAAACTAGGGATCGACCCATCACATCCTTTAGGAGGGATAACCCCGGTGAATAAACGGTGGAGAAATGCAGGACTCTACGCGCTCTTAGCGATCGTGGTCATCGCGCTAGCGACGGCCTTTATCGATCGCCAGCCGCCTGCTAAGGAAAACTGGAAATATAGTGAGTTTATCCAGCAAGTTGAGGCAAAACAGGTTGAAAAGGCCAGCCTGAGCAGCGATCGTACCCGTGCAGTGGTCACACGCAAAGATGGCGAAAAATTCATCGTTAACCTGCTTCCGGGCGACAGCAAATTGATCGATACCCTCACCAAGAATGATGTGGATATCTCTGTTCTGCCCCAACAGGATGAGGGATTCTGGCTGCGGGCATTAAGTAGCCTATTCTTCCCCATTCTGCTGTTGGTCGGTCTGTTTTTCTTGTTACGTCGTGCCCAGAATGGCCCTGGCAGCCAAGCCATGAACTTTGGTAAGTCCAAAGCTCGTGTGCAGATGGAACCCCAAACCCAAGTCACCTTTGGGGATGTAGCGGGGATTGACCAAGCCAAGCTGGAATTGGCGGAAGTGGTGGACTTTTTGAAGAACGCCGATCGCTTTACAGCCGTGGGTGCAAAGATTCCTAAGGGTGTGCTGTTAGTGGGACCTCCTGGAACCGGTAAAACCCTCCTGGCTAAGGCAGTCGCTGGGGAAGCAGGCGTGCCGTTCTTCTCCATCTCCGGTTCGGAGTTCGTGGAAATGTTCGTTGGGGTGGGTGCATCCCGCGTGCGCGACTTGTTTGAACAAGCGAAAACCAACGCTCCTTGCATTGTCTTCATCGATGAAATTGACGCTGTGGGTCGTCAACGGGGCGCAGGTCTCGGCGGCGGTAACGACGAGCGGGAACAAACCCTGAACCAATTGCTGACCGAAATGGACGGCTTTGAGGGTAACACTGGCATCATCATCATCGCCGCAACCAACCGTCCCGACGTATTGGATGCAGCCCTGCTACGACCCGGTCGTTTCGATCGCCAAGTCGTGGTCGATCGGCCTGACTATGCTGGTCGTTTTGAAGTTCTCAAAGTCCACGCCCGTGGCAAAACCTTGGGCAAAGACGTGGATCTGGAAAAAATTGCCCGTCGAACCCCTGGCTTTACGGGAGCAGACCTGTCTAACTTGCTGAACGAAGCTGCCATCTTGGCCGCTCGACGCAACCTGACGGAAATCTCCATGGATGAAGTCAACGACGCAATCGATCGTGTCCTGGCTGGGCCCGAGAAGAAAGATCGGGTCATGAGCGAGAAACGTAAAGAATTGGTTGCTTATCACGAAGCCGGTCACGCGATCGTTGGGGCCTTGATGCCAGACTACGATCCCGTCCAAAAAATCAGCATCATTCCTCGTGGTCGGGCCGGTGGCTTAACCTGGTTCACTCCCAGCGAAGAGCGGATGGACTCCGGTCTGTATTCCCGTTCCTACCTGCAAAACCAAATGGCCGTTGCCCTAGGTGGCCGTGTGGCGGAAGAAATTATCTTCGGCGATGAAGAAGTCACTACCGGTGCATCCAATGACCTGCAACAGGTTGCTCGGGTGGCGCGTCAAATGGTGATGCGGTTTGGGATGAGCGATCGCCTAGGTCCTGTAGCTCTGGGTCGTTCCTCCGGCGGGATGTTCCTCGGTCGGGACATCATGTCTGAGCGGGACTTCTCGGAAGAAACAGCGGCTACGGTCGATGACGAGGTGCGTAACTTGGTGGATCAAGCCTATCGCCGTTGTAAGCAAGTTCTGACAGAAAACCGTCACGTTCTAGATAAATTGGCCCAAATGCTGGTTGAGAAAGAAACGGTAGATGCAGAGGAACTGCAAGAGTTGCTGGCAACCAATGATGTCAAAATGGCAACGTTTGCCTAATAGGTCTGCCTTCTGACTCCTGGGTCGCCCGAGCGCAACTGTTTTAACGATTAATTGATTATCTGATGGGTCTAAGGGATCACCTTCATTTAAGTGACCCATTCAAGTCACCCATTGCACCAGCTCTACTGATTTAAGTAGAGCTTTTTTATTGACTGAATTTATTGACGCTAGACGGAACATTCCCTGGCGAGCTAGATCAGGGGGAGTAAAGTCCCCCAACCTAGCAAATTCAACGGTAGATGACTTGGATCGAGGCTGGAAGGGATGGAGTCTAACATGCTTCCAAGCCTTCCATTTGGCGTTTCATCTGAATATTACAAAGATGCTTTTTCACCGTGTCGATCGTGATGTGGAGCCGTTCTGCAATTTCCTTGCGGGAGAGGTTAGCCCGCCGTAACTGCCAGACTTCCGCTTCACGAGGGGTTAGTCCATAGCGTTGCGCTTCAGAAAATGCGAGACTTTGCCAGGATTGTTGCTGATCCTCTAGCCGAATTAAAAAGCAGGGATCGGCGATCGTATCTAGCTGTAACCACTGCACCCGTAGGCGGTAACGGTGGTGATTAGAGGTCGTAATTTCCGACTCCAGTACGAGGGGCTGATGCTCAAACCATTCCCGACTTTCCCGCAGAGACGCACAGAGAGATCGCACCTCTTTCGGAATTTCACCCATTTGGTTGGTAAGCGTTTGACAAATTCGTTGGGCCGGAAGATTGGCATACACCAATTCTCCGTGCGGTTGCACAATTAAAATTCCATCCACCAATCCTTCCAAGACAGACATGAGAAACAGACTGGAGGTTTGTAATACACCTGATTTCATAGTTTTGATGGGGGCTTAAATCATCAACAGAATAGTGCTTGTTCAGTAATCTATCCGTAACCTATCAGTAGACTCACACAACTACGTTTTATGCATCCACGGGCAATCAGAACAGATAATGCACCTCGATCGGGGCAACCATGAACCCCATCGTGGTTCCTATTTTTAAGTTGCTACCTTTAGTTGCTACCTTGGCAAGTTTTCCGATTCCGTAGGGGCATAAGATTCCCTAGTCCTGCTGTCAAATTCTCAATTTGTGGGCATAATCCTGAAGAAACGCCGATCGCGCTTGTAGTGGTTATTACGGATCACCTTACTGTTGGTTAATCTCTATGCAAATCGCTTATCTCACACAGGGCAAGCTATTTCTCACCACTCATCAGGCTCAAACAAGGGAGATAGAAAGCGAGTTTGGCCAAACGGTGCAGGTGAGAAGCCTACAAATGCAGCGCCAAAAAGCCTGGAAAAATCGCGGCATTATGGAAATGATGATGCCTCCTGCCGCTGTCGCTCAGATGAAAAATCAGCCGGAGGCAACGATTCCCATCGCCATTACCAGTTTGTGCCGTGGGCAAGAGCAAACTCTCCTGTATGCCCTGGAAGCAGGAGACGTAGGCGGAATTTTCAAGTTCGATCCCAGTTGCGATCGAGAATTACGTCTGTTTCATAATGCCGATTTTCGAGTCGGGCATTTGGATTACCAGCCAGAACTAGGTCTAATTGCCTGCACAACCACCTATCCGACGGGCATTTCCAATCTCGCCACCATGGCCATTGATGGCAATCGTCCCCGAGACATCACCGAAGGCGATTCCCTAGATCTAGCTCCCCGTTGGATTTCTGGAGCCGGTAAGGCCCTGGTCTATCAGTCCGCAGGCTTGGGGCGCACGGCGGATGGCTATGTGGGCGATCGCGCTCCCTTTACGATCGAAAAACTCGATTTTAATCAAGCGAACATTACCAGCCTCGCAGCAGATCCCAAAGCCGATTTACTCTCCCCACAAATCGCAGCCAATGGCCTGCTCTACTACATCCGCCGTCCCTACAAAGCCCGTCACAGTGGATTTAATCCCCTCAAACTGCTGCAAGAGATAGTGTTGATTCCCGTACGGTTGCTGCATGCCATTTTTCAGTGGCTCAACTTTTTCACACAAATGTACACAGGTAAACCCTTGATGCGAGCGGGCACCAACCAAAAGGTGGAACCCAAAATGCTTAAAGCCTGGGGAGAATGGATTACCCCCGAACAATTAAAGGACAAGAACTTTGGCGATGCGGATGCGCCATCCCTCGTGCCGCGCACTTGGCAACTGGTACGACAACCGCAACAAGGTACAGGCAGTCCAGAAGTGGTTGCAGAGGGAGTTTTGGCCTACGATTTAGCTCAAGATGGCACGATCGTTTACACCAACGGCAGTGCTGTCTACGCCATCTCCCCTGAAGGACAGCGATCGCGTTTACTGGTTGGCAGCTTGATTGAGTCAGTCACGGCCCTCAGCCAATCCCCCCATTAAGAAACTGTTCTAGGGAGCGATTGCTTAGCTCCTCTATACTGCCCATCCCATCCATTAGGGCTGCAAACCTAAGCGCTGCCGAACCTGATCCAGCAAGCCTTCCATCGATAAACTCGGCAATGTCACTTGAACATTCGGCATCGCTGTAAATGAGCCCCGCCGCCGCCCTGACTTCGTGTGATAGTCAATCAACAAAACAGGCAGATGGGGATTGACCTGATTCACTTGGTGTAAGCCCAGTTTGATAGTTTCCGCCGAAACCCCTTCATGCCAATATACCAAGAGCTGCTGTACCAATTGGGTCTGAAGCCGATGCAAGAGGCTGAGCTGATCGGGGACTATTCCACCCCGCAACCCAGCTGTTTGAATGTAGTGCATTAAAGCATTTAACCAGTCCATACCTTGGGTTAATAGTTTGCTTTCATGGCCAAGCCGTGGACTAAAAATTGCACCATCCACAGCTAAAATGAACGGCTGTCTTGCTCCAGACTTGACAGCAAGTTCAATCACTTGCACCAGCGATCGCGCCATTTGGGGCGCAAGAGGCCACTGTTTTGGCTTCATTAAACAGGGAAAAATTGTCAATTCCTTGATTTGGGTTGCCGCCTGGGCAATTGCCGTATCTAACACCACGATCGGTAAAGAAGCTAAACAGGTTTGCGATCGTAACTGATTGAGGTAGGATAGCGGATCCGAAACTTGGCCACTGAGCAAAACGACCTTAGGCTGCCAGACCCGAGCCAAGAGTTCCGCTTGTTCCAAATCCGCTGCCTCAATCACACGATAGTTATGGCTATGGAGCAGATGACTCCACTCCATTTCATCCGACTCTAGCTCTGACGTCAGGCAGAGAATGGATTGAATCGTTTGCACCTCACTGGATTGATGATCTAGTCCTTCTACCGAATTTTGCGTTAACTGATCCAGCATATGGGCTAGGAGACGATGCCGAATGGGCAACCCTAAAAAGCCATCGGCTTGATTACAGTAGGCTTGGTGCTGTTCCGCTGAACTAGCCATCACAATCACTGGGATCTGGCAAGTTTTGGGATCCGATTTAAGCAGGGTCAGCACATCCCACCCGGACAGCATCGGCAAAAAGGGATTGAGTAAAATGGCACAGGGTTGCAGCTGGCGAGCTTTTTCTAGGGCTTCTGTGCCCGATCTCGCCACAATCACTCGATAATTCAGCGCCATTAGTTGATCACTGGCATCCTCCAAACTCCGCACACTGACTTCGACGACTAACACTAACCGATTGACCACTGAACTGATGCCTGAGGGCGGATCCTCAATCGTCACCACAGACTTGAAGACAGGGGGCGTTGGGGGCAGCAGTAAAGTAAATTGACTCCCTTTATTTTCCCGAGAAATAAAAGTAACATCCCCCCCATGGAGCCGAGCCAGCCGTTGGGTTAGCACCAGTCCTAACCCAGTTCCTTCAAATTGTCGGGTTAACGGACTTTCTAATTGTTGGAATTTCTGAAAAATGAGATGTTGCTTATCTGCGGGAATCCCAATCCCCGTATCCCAGACGGTAAAGGCAATCCACCCCTCCCAATTAGCCACCCTGATGCCAACTTTGCCTTCAGGCTCAGTAAATTTCAGAGCATTGGATAATAGATGCACCAACATTTGCTTGAGGCGATTAGGATCGGCCACAACCGTTTCCAATCCCGGTTGCACTTCTAGGGCCAGATCAGAACTCTGCGACGAGTCCAAGACAGGATGTCCATCCCGATGAGCGTCTTGGCTTTGAGGGCTGGAAGATGAGGTATCATCCGGTGGCCAGCGCATTTGTTGGGCTTGGTCAAAGGCAATTTGGCAAATCTCGGCAATTCGAATCGTTTGCCAACTCAGCTCAATCTGGCCCGCTTCCATCCGCGTCAAGTCAAGAATATCGTTGACCAGATGCATCAAATGTTTGCCACTGCGATGAATCAATTGGACATACCGTCGTTGCCGATCGTTCAGCGCCCCAACGGACTCCTCTTTCATCAAGCCAGATAACCCCAAGACTGCGGTCAACGGCGTGCGTAACTCATGACTCATACAGGCCAAAAAGTCATCCTTCAACCGATTGAGCTGAATTAAATCGGCATTCTTGGCGGCTAATTCCCGAGTCAGTTGATGCTGTTCAGTAACATCCTGCACCCAAATTAATTCCCAATCTTCGATCGCAGCCATTGGGCCGCCCTCTGCTTGGCGCTCAAGGGTTGCAATCTGTGCAGCCATTTGAGTTGGCTGCACAGATTGGGTCGGTTCCCCATGCCCCGATGTCATCTCGCCCTGCGATCGTGGCCTGCCTTGCCCGCCCAACCCAGGGCTAGGCTCCTGTAAACCATTGGTCGCCGCTAACAGGGTGGAGCTTAAGGAGACACGGGTAAATTGCAAAATAACTTCCTGCCCCGTTCGCAAGCCGCAGCGACAGAGGTAGCTGGAGCAATCGTCCCCAGACGGTAAACATTCCAGGATCGAGAGGGGCGTAGGAGCCGTCGCGACTGGAGAAGACACCGCAGGAGACGGCGCAGCTTTTTGAGACGGCACAATTGGCTCATTCATCGCACAGGAACCTTCGGATCCCATACAATCTCCGTCCGAGGCTAGCATTTCACGATGGAACAAGCGATTAACCCATTGCAGCAATGCCATGGGGTCTTCTAAGTCTTCAACCAATTTTTGCCAATGGAGATTGGAATGCCAGCGTCCCAATTGACGACTATTTAAAAGGGCTGGTAAGGGCAGATAGTTCAGTAACTCCAGAAAACAAGGCATTTGCTCCAAAACAAAGGGCCGCAGACCTTGAGGATCGATCTCCCCCCACAAAGGCTGCAAATCCTCTAAGGACTGCTCCCCATCCAGAGAGTGATCGAGTAATTTTGGCACCAGTTGATGGAGAAACAGCACTCCACGGACTCGAGACTGGGCATCGACAACCAGTACCCGATCGCTGTGCCATTGCTGACATTGCAGGAGTGCCAATCTTAGGGAGAGTGTGGCGGAACAGAAGATTCCCGGTGCAGGAGTCATCCACAATTTTGGCGGCGGCGCTTCATTCAACATATGGCCCTAGCACAGGTATGATGCGAGCAATGAACATCTAACGATGATCCGAGGTACACGCTGCAATAGAGGACTGTGCTTGCAGTCCGCCATTGCAGAGACTCATGCAGAGACTCAGATGAGTCAACCGATCCAAGAAATCACGATTTATTCAACTCGACTGAAAACACTGTGAATTCCAGGAAACTATCAACCAACTCTATCCATGCCGAACAACATCTATACCAGGAAACCTTGAATTTCCAGGCATTCCAGAAAACCCATAACCGTTTCGGCCCTAGGATAGAATTCAAGACTCTGCCCCAATTATGACCCTGGATTTATCGAAAAGGGTTGTCCCGTTATAATGAATTCATGCTTACAATCTTAAAAAAAGCTTAAGCCAGCGAGTTTTTCATTCATTTTCATTCCTGCAAATCCTCTAGGCTATCTAGATTGGGTTGCATACTGCCAATACTTCAAACCGCTAGGAGCTAGGGGAATTGCTGTGGATCTTCCTAGGAGATTCAGTCCCTCGACCGCTCCTGATTTGCCAACGCCCCATTTAAATATCTTTTTTAATTCCCATTGTGATTTCTTTTTCAGCCAAACCTTCTGCTTCACCCAAGTTGCTCATTTGTCTTTTCGGAGCAACTCAAGCGGTGATGGATGCCGCCAAAACAGTTTTGGATCCAGATCGATATAGCGTGATCATCCCGACCTCCCAGTCGGAATTTTTCCATGTCATTGAAGCAGAACGCCAGCAAATTGATTGCTTAATACTGCATACGGGGCCGTCTTTGGCCAATCTGATTAGTTGGCTCCATGACCATGCTACGTTGCTTCCCACCATCATCTTGCAGCCTGCAAGCATTACCGATCCATCTACACAACAGGCACTGTTACCTGGAACGGCTGACTTCGATCGGGTATTTTTCTATCACAGTGCAGAAATTTGCTTATCCGAAACCCATTTGGACTACCTAGGCGATGAAATTAATCGGGCGATCGCCGAGTTCTTGACGCTGTCACCTGTCTGTCGTTTGCCAGTTACCCCCGCTGCTGAGCCAGATTTAACCACGGATTTGACCACCCAAAATTTTTTAATGCTGCAACAGCGTCGATTGACAGACAAGCTGAAAGAGCGCCTAGGCTATCTGGGGGTGTATTACAAACGGAGTCCTCGCAATTTCCTCCGTAATCTCCCGGTCAACGAACAACACACCTTCCTACAGGAATTGAAGAAGAGTTATCGAGAAATTATCATTGGCTATTTTTCAGATGGTGCCTCATTGAATCAAAAGATTGATGCTTATGTAGATGTTGCATTTCTTGCAGACATTCCAGTATCAAAAGTTGTAGAAATCCATATGGAAATTATGGATGAATTTGCGAAGCAGTTAAAATTAGAAGGACGAAGCGAGGAAGTCGTCTTAGACTACCGCTTAACACTGATTGATACCCTAGCCCATCTCTGTGAAATGTATCGTCGTTCTATCCCCAGAGAATCATCCGACTCCTAGATCCAACCCTCCAGAGTCAGCTCCGTAGATTAAATCCCATAGACTCAGCTTGATAGCTCAGATTGATAGACCAATAGAACATCCCCCCAGTCAGACTCATTACCTACAAGCAAAACTGAGTTACAGAAGAGTCTGAATTCATCATTAGCTGAGATTCACCGCTAGCTGAATTCCCTGGTAATCAGTCAGTTTCGTTATCTTTCAGCAAAACTTTAGTTAGACTGTAGGCTGCAAATCAGCTCTTTTGTGCCCTCGTCATTCAAGCAATTCTGTAAATTATCTGTGAATCAGCGGGATTTTGTAAATCAGCCGATAGCATAACTGTTGTTCTAAGTCACTGATTCGGACTCATTCGTCAGCAACCCCTTTCTCAGAAACCCCTTTCATTGTGTCTATCGGTGTTATGCCTGATCCCCACTGAAGTGATCTGCCATTCAATGGATAGCTCATCGTTGATCAAGCTGATTCAATAACTCTAACTTCAGCGTTTTTCTAGTCATTCCAACCGACGTCCGCGCTGTGCTCCACTGTGGTAAGTCCTATGCAAGCAACTCGAAAAACTTACGTTCTCAAGCTTTACGTCGCTGGGAATACGCCGAACTCCATTCGTGCGCTGAAAACACTTAACAACATCCTGGAAGAAGAATTTCAAGGCGTCTATGCCCTCAAAGTCATTGACGTTCTTAAAAATCCTCAATTAGCGGAAGAGGATAAGATCTTAGCGACACCGACCCTAGCAAAATTATTGCCCCCGCCGGTTCGAAAAATCATTGGAGATCTATCCGATCGGGAGCGGGTTCTGATTGGCCTTGACCTGCTCTACAGTGAACTCCAGGATGAAAAAAACGATGCGTGGCAGGATCAGCCTCCCACCCCAGAAACTTAGGAAAACTGGGAATCGACCATGAGTTTGCATTTTTTGTGATAAAAACATGAGAAGTGTTACAAACCTTTGATCAAGACTTTGCGGGAGTTTACTCCGGCGTTTGATAAATTTCTATGGATGCCAACAAGCAATCTGAACCACGGAGTCGCTCAGAACTAGTCGGGGTGCAAAAAATTCGCACCATGATTGAGGGCTTCGATGATATTAGCCATGGCGGGTTTCCAGTCGGTCGCACCAGTTTGGTGAGTGGCACGTCAGGAACCGGAAAAACCCTTTTTGCCGTTCAATTTCTTTACAATGGCATCACCCAGTTTGACGAAGCAGGTATTTTTGTCACCTTCGAAGAATCAACCGCAGACATCATCAAAAATGCCGTGAGCTTTGGATGGGATCTCCAGAAACTGATTGATGAAGGGAAATTGTTTGTTCTAGATGCCTCCCCTGATCCCGAAGGACAGGAAGTGGTAGGGAACTTTGATTTTTCAGCGCTGATTGAGCGGATCCAGTATGCTATCCGCAAATACAAAGCCAAACGGGTTTCGATTGACTCCGTGACGGCTCTATTCCAACAGTATGATTCTGCTTCTGTCGTCCGCCGCGAAATTCTTCGCCTAGTTTCTCGACTTAAGCAGATTGGGGTCACAACGGTCATTACCACCGAACGCACCGAGGAGTACGGCCCCGTAGCCCGGTTTGGCGTGGAGGAATTTGTTTCCGACAATGTCGTGATTGTGCGCAACGTTCTGGAGGGTGAACGGCGACGGCGCACCATGGAAATCCTGAAACTGCGCGGTACAACCCATATGAAGGGGGAATATCCCTTCACAATTACCGATCAGGGGATCAACATCTTTCCCTTGGGCGCAATGCGGCTCACTCAGCGATCGTCCAATGCCCGCGTCTCCTCCGGGGTCAAAACCTTGGATGAAATGTGTGGGGGCGGCTTTTTCAAGGATTCCATCATCCTGGCAACGGGGGCCACGGGAACCGGAAAAACCCTTTTGGTCAGCAAATTTCTCCAGGAAGGCTGTCGGCAGGGGGAACGAGCTATTTTATTCGCCTACGAAGAGTCTCGGGCTCAACTGTCTCGCAACGCCTACTCCTGGGGCATTGACTTTGAAGAATTGGAACAACAGGGATTGCTCAAAATCATCTGTGCCTACCCAGAATCGGCAGGACTGGAGGATCACCTGCAAATCATTAAGTCGGAAATTGCTGAATTCAAACCCACGCGCATCGCGATCGACTCCCTCTCAGCCCTGGCTCGGGGAGTTAGCAATAATGCCTTCCGGCAATTTGTGATTGGGGTGACAGGTTTCGCCAAGCAGGAAGAAATCACCGGCTTCTTCACCAACACCACCGACCAGTTCATGGGGTCTCACTCGATCACAGATTCCCATATTTCCACCATCACCGACACAATCATCATGTTGCAGTATGTGGAAATTCGGGGTGAGATGTCGCGGGCACTCAACGTCTTCAAGATGCGGGGTTCCTGGCACGACAAAGGCATCCGGGAATACACCATTAGTGCCCAAGGGCCTGAAATCAAGGATTCCTTCCGCAATTTCGAGCGCATCATCAGTGGTTCACCGACGCGCATCGAGATCAACGAAAAGGCCGAATTGGGTCGGATTGCTAAAGGACTGAAGCTAGACGACAGCTTGTAACCAGTTAGAACGGCAGCAGGTTGAAGCGAGGGCTGCTGGGAGGAAGGGCTGCTGATCTCGTGGTTGGTTCTTCGAACAGGCAACCCTCGTTCGAAGTCAAGCGACCTCAGGTGATAGGTTCTGTAGGATGACAGGTCAAGCCGGATTTCTCCCATGTAGAATCCTGTCTTTGTGAGAATTCCACGGCAGAATTAAGATAGTATTCTGTGAAATTTTGACAAACTCGATAAACCTGCCATGGCAACCCCGCAAACCCCGGCTCCTTTGAGCGGCGCACAAATTCGCCAACAGTTTCTGGACTTCTTTACAAGCAAGGGACATCAGCCCATGGCGAGTGCCTCCCTTGTCCCTGAAGATCCTACGGTACTGCTGACGATCGCGGGGATGCTGCCGTTTAAACCGATTTTTCTGGGCCAGCGCCAACCGGAGTTTCCTCGGGCAACCACCTCCCAAAAATGCATTCGCACCAATGACATTGAGAATGTGGGTCGCACCGCTCGCCACCATACATTCTTTGAAATGCTGGGCAACTTCAGCTTCGGCGACTATTTCAAGAAGCAAGCGATCGCCTATGCTTGGGAACTGACCACCGAAGTGTTTCAAATTCCGCCCGATCGGGTCGTGGTGAGCGTCTTTGAAGAGGATGACGAAGCCTTTGCCCTCTGGCGCGATGACATTGGTATTCCCGCCCATCGGATTCAGCGCATGGGGGCAGACGACAACTTCTGGGTGTCCGGCCCCACAGGCCCCTGTGGCCCTTGCTCGGAACTGTACTACGACTTCAAGCCAGAGCTGGGTGATCAGCATATTGATCTAGAAGATGACTCGCGCTTCATCGAGTTCTACAACCTGGTTTTCATGCAGTACAACCGGGACGCCGAAGGCAAACTGACGCCCCTGCAAAACCAGAACATTGACACTGGCATGGGACTGGAGCGCATGGCGCAGATTCTCCAGAAAAAGCCCAATAACTACGAAACCGATCTGATTTTCCCGATTATCGAAACCGCCGCAGCCCTGGCAGGCATTGATTACTCTGCCGCTGGCGCAGAAACCCAGGTTTCCCTGAAGGTGATTGGGGATCATGTCCGGGCCGTGGTGCATATGATTGCCGATGGCATTACGGCTTCCAATGAGGGTCGGGGCTATATTTTGCGGCGCTTAATTCGCCGGGTCGTGCGCCATGGGCGCTTGCTCGGGATTCAGGAAAACTTCACCGTCAAAGTTGCAGAAACTGCCATTCAGTTATCCGAAGTGCAATATCCCAATGTACGGGAACGGGAAGACTTCATTAAATCGAATCTACAACTGGAAGAACAACGCTTCCGAGAAACCCTCGATCGCGGTGAGAAGTTGCTAGAGGAAATCCTCGATCGGGTCAAGAACACGATTCCGGGCGAAGATGCCTTTGTTCTCTATGACACCTATGGCTTTCCGGTGGAACTGACCCAGGAAATTGCCGAGGAAAAAGGCTTGACCGTTGATATGGCTGGCTTCAATGCGGAAATGGAGAAACAGCGGGAACGAGCAAAAGCCGCCCATAAATCGATCGATCTAACAATTCAAGGCTCTCTAGATACCCTCGCGGAACACATTCATCCCACGGATTTCCTAGGCCATCAGCAAACTAGCCATTCCGCCAAAGTGGAACTCTTGTTGGTTAACGGTGAACCTGTGGAAACCGCAGCCGCAGGAACAGCGGTACAAATTATTGTGGACAAAACGCCCTTTTATGCGGAATCCGGCGGACAAATCGGCGATCGCGGTTACTTCTCCACCGGGGACACATTGGTGCGCATCGAAGATGTGCAAAAGGAATCTGGCTTCTTCGTGCACCATGGCAAAGTGGAACGGGGCATCCTTCAAACGGGATCCGTAGTCACTGCACAGATTGATTTGGCCTGCCGTCGCCGCGCCCAAGCCAACCACTCGGCAACGCACCTCTTGCAGTCAGCCCTGAAGAAGCTCGTGGATGACAATATTGGTCAAGCGGGATCCTTAGTCTCCTTCGATCGCCTGCGATTCGACTTCAACTATGCCAAGGCCCTCACCCCGGAGCAAATCCAACAGGTGGAGGAACAGGTGAATCTCTGGATCGCAGAAGCCCATGGATCCGTGATTGCAGAAATGTCCCTGAGCGACGCCAAGGCCAAGGGAGCTACCGCCATGTTTGGCGAGAAATACGCCGATGTGGTGCGCGTCATCGATTTTCCCGGCGTCTCCATGGAACTTTGTGGCGGCACCCATGTGAACAACACGGCAGAAATTGGCGTGTTCAAAATCATCTCGGAAACGGGGGTTGCTGCGGGGATCCGTCGGATTGAAGCCGTCGCAGGGCCAGCGGTATTGGACTACCTGAATGTGCGGGAAGCCGTCGTTAAGGATCTCAGCGATCGCTTCAAGGTTAAACCTGAGGAAATCAGCGATCGCATCACCAGTTTGCAAACCGAACTGAAGGATACTCAAAAACAATTGGCCGCCACCAAGGCTCAGTTAGCTGTGGCCAAATCCGATCAACTGTTGGCAGCAGCAGTGGAGATCGGATCCTTCAAAGTACTCGTGGCGGAATTGTCGGGAGCGGATGCAGACTCGCTCAAGAGTGCAGCGGAGACTTTGTTACAAAAATTGGGAGAGGGCGCTGTGGTTCTCGGCTCTAGTCCTGAAGAAGGCAAGGTTAATTTTGTCGCCACCTTTGCCAAGGGTGTCGTAGACAAAGGATTGCAAGCGGGGAAAGTCGTCGGCGCGATCGCTAAAATCTGCGGCGGTGGCGGCGGTGGTCGGCCCAACTTTGCCCAGGCTGGGGGACGGGATGCCAGTAACCTCCAAGCGGCCTTAGAAGAAGCCAAACAGCAACTCACAACAGGACTTAGCTAGCCGTCTAGCAACTCTTCTCTGCCAGGGTTGTACTTGAACTCGCTTTGAGTTGCCCTACACCCATAAAATCTCCATCTAGGGTCTTCGATCGTCAGTTGACGATTAACCCTCCCGGTGGAGATTTTTTCGTCGGCAAATTCTTAAAAAATAGGGGATCGTATGTAACGAATTAATGCGACTATATGGACTAGGTACAAAAACTTATCCAAATAATCTATCGAGGGAGAGTCGATCCGTGCCTAAGAAGACGATCGAAAACTTGACTGCCGCTGATTTACAAGGCAAGCGCGTATTTGTCCGTGTAGACTTCAACGTGCCCGTAGATGAGAATCGCAATATCACCGACGATACTCGGATCCGGGCTGCTCTGCCCACCATTCAAAACCTCACTTCCAAGGGCGCAAAAGTAATCTTGGCTAGCCACTTCGGTCGTCCCAAGGGTGTGGATGACAAACTGCGTTTGGATCCCGTTGCAAAACGGTTGTCTGAACTCCTCGGAAAATCCGTTGTCAAAACCGACGACTGCATCGGCGATGAAGTTGCCGCAAAAGTCGGTGCCATGAATGATGGCGATGTTTTGTTGCTGGAAAACGTTCGGTTCTATCCTGAAGAAGAAAAGAACGATCCCGAATTCGCCAAGAAACTGGCTTCCGTTGCTGACCTTTACGTCAACGATGCCTTTGGTACCGCCCACCGCGCCCATGCCTCCACCGAAGGCGTGACCAAGTATCTCAGCCCCTCTGTAGCAGGGCTCTTGGTAGAAAAAGAACTACAATTCCTGCAAGAAGCGATCGAAAATCCCCAACGGCCTTTGGCGGCGATCGTCGGCGGCTCCAAAGTTTCCAGCAAAATCGGCGTAATCGAAACGTTGCTGGAAAAAGTAGACAAGCTATTCATCGGCGGCGGCATGGTCTTCACCTTCTACAAAGCCCGTGGCCTGTCCGTCGGCAGCTCTTTGGTGGAAGATGACAAGCTGGAACTGGCGAAGTCATTAGAAATTAAAGCCAAAGAAAAAGGCGTTGACTTGCTGCTACCCACCGATGTGGTCGTAGCAGATAAATTCTCCGCTGAAGCCAATACCCAAACCGTGGCCGCCGATGCAATTCCCGACGGCTGGATGGGTCTGGACATTGGCCCCGACTCCGTAGAGACCTTCCAATCGGCTCTAGCTGACTGTAAGAGCGTCATCTGGAACGGCCCCATGGGTGTATTTGAAATCGATAAGTTCGCCAAGGGCACGGAAGCGATCGCGAATACTCTGGCTGGGTTAACGCCCCAAGGTTGCACTACCATCATCGGCGGCGGCGACTCTGTTGCAGCCGTAGAAAAAGTAGGGGTCGCTAGCCAAATGAGTCACATTTCAACGGGTGGCGGTGCTAGCTTAGAACTGCTCGAAGGCAAAGTTCTCCCCGGCATTGCAGCTTTAGATGAAGCGTAAATTGCAGAATTAAATTGCTAAGGGCTTGATCAGTCCTTAGCTAAATTTTTTGTTTCTACAAGCATGGTTCATACCATGTTTTTTTGTGCAATTTTTTCTGCACAGTTTCTCAATCTGCACGGTTTCTCACGGTCGGGGCGGTTGCTACAGGGGGCTGCGCGATCGATCACATTTTGTGTCTAGCGTAACCAGAATTCAAGAAAAAGATTTTCCACCGTCCCAATCACGTTTCCTTGACCTTAGCTTGAATAGCTGCCCAAATGCTGGAACCTTGATGGTAGAGATCACTCAAACAACAAACTGTTTCTGGAGCAACTCGTCAGATTATCTGTATGACAAGCCTTTCAGAGATTTTCTAACATCGTCATGAATCATACAAGACCCACACTGTGAGCAGGGACATACCGTAGACTTAGGGGATCTCAAGACTTAGGGGACTCAAGACTTAGGGGAGCTCAGCCTGGTTCTCAGCAAAAAGGAGGGAGCCCAATTAGGCTCCCTCCCAGTTTCACTTCCACAAGAACCTAGCGGTAAGCGCTAACTAGCTCGCAGAGTTGCCAAGATAAGCGATCGGGTTCACCGTCCCACGACCGGGCAAGTGAATTTCGAAGTGGGTGTGTGGCCCAGTACTAAAACCAGTACTCCCCATCTCAGCAATTTGCTGACCTTGAGACACTTGCTGCCCCGACCGCACCAAGATGCGATTGTTGTGGGCATAGCGAGTCATACTGCCATCTGGGTGAGTCACTTCCACCAGGTAGCCATAGCCACCATCGTTCCAACCCGAGAAGGAGACGACACCGTTAGCAGAAGCAACCACTGGAGTACCCACTGGAGCCGCTACATCGATGCCTTTATGCATCCGGCCCCATCTCCAGCCATAACCAGAGGTAAAGACCCCCTTAGCAGGCCAAATGTAGCCAGTCATCTTGCCATTGCCCTTACCTGGCAAATAGCTGTCGGGAGCTCCAATCGGCGGCAGGTCAGGAGACACCATTTTGCGCACTGAGGCTTGAACCACTGGTGCATAGGATTCTGAACCCAACGAAGCCCGAGCAATCACTTGACGCTTCGGCTGTTCAGCCACAGGCAGGGTTTGCACCTTCTGCATTTGCTGGATCCGCTGTTGACCGATCGAGCGCACTTCGGACATCAAACTATCCAAACGGCTACCTGACTTAAATTCAGGATTGACTGCCATCGGCTTAGGAGCATTCAGCGCAAGGGAAGGAGGAACAGGCGCAGCAGCCCGCTGAGGTTCCTTATATTGCACAGAACGGACGGTGGAGGAAGAATTGACAGCTTGGTACTTTTGACGCAGCTTAGCCACTTCAGCTACGAGATTCTCCACATACCGACCTTGAGGCTTCTCAGAATTCACTAAAGAATCCACCGTTGGCGGTTGAACCACCTTAGCATTCGGCAATGTATTCAGGTTCGGCGTCGAAAGTGCGATCGCTTCCGAAGACACAACCTTAGGGGAAGAAGTCGTGGAAGTTGCAGTCTTAACCGTAGGCACTTGACTAGAAGCAACCTTTACAGAATCCAACGATTCCGTAGAGGAAACTTGCTGCACTTCCGGCAAACCCTTAACTTCCGGCAAACTCTTAACCCGTGGGAGGGCAGCTAACCGTTCCCCAGCAGCAGACTGAGGAATCCGAATCACCTGATTCGCCTTCAGTAAATCAGGATTGTCAAGATTGTTCAGTGCAGCCAACTCGCGAGAAGATACACCATGATTCTTCGCGATCGTAGATAAGGTTTCACCAGAGTTAACTTGGTAGTTCGTGAAACCTTGGGTCGAAGCAACCACCGGCTGTTGCCCAGGCAACCGACTAGAAGCAAGCGTATTCAGAGACTCCTCAGACTTCAACTCCGCCAAACTTGACTTGAGACGATCCCGCTTGTCTTGCAGTTTCGAGAATGCCTCAGTTTGCTTGAGCTTAGCCGGACTATCCGCAATCTGGGGTAGATCCACAGCATCCGTTTGTGCAGAAGCCACTAACGTTTTGCTAGATACTGTCTCTACATTCGGTAGAACAACATCCGTTGATTGTGAGCTCACTACTTGGGTATTCGTAACCACCTGAGTCGCCCCAGGCACCTCCAAGATCTGGCCCACATACAAGGTAGACGAAGGTCTTAAGCCATTGGCCGTCGCCAATGCTTTGACATTCACACCGTACTGTGCAGCAATCTTCCAAAGGGTTTGCCCCTCTTGCACAGTATGGGTAATTACTTTGACTGCATCTGCTGACTTAGGTAAAGCAGCAGTCAGAGAGAGATCAGGTGCAGTTTGAGCAGATGGCTCAGTCGAGACAGGCTCAGATTGACTAGAGTCTTGACTAGTTGCTGCGTGACTTTTCTGGGGTACCAGCAGGCCACAAGCCCCCACTGATAACGCCATTCCTAACATCGCAACGGAACCGTAGGTAAGACGATTCCCTTCCTGATTCGAGTCTTTCACTTGCTCCACTATGGCAGCGGAACCATCATCGGCACAGGCAGGAACAGACCTGACCTTCTGTGGAATTGTACGTTTCAAAAACGACCTCCTCAATGTCCAGCGTTTAACTGTCCTCGAGCCATTTCAGCTTGCTGCCCTTGACTCATCACTGACCAGATGAATTTGCCATCTAGCCCTTTGGTCTAGGCGAACAGAACATCCAAGACAGATTACACCACTCTTGCCTACTTAGACAAATTTGAGATTACTCAACATGATGCAACATGAACTTGCCCAGATTAAATAGCAAACTTTCTTAGTTGGTGTCAACCAAGGGTGAAACTTAGCGCTCGAAATCTTTACCAAAAAGTAAAGTTACTTAAGTGTGTAATCTAGACGACGAATCACTTCAGTAACACAGCACACTAACACAGCGCACTGTAGCAAAGTTCCATTGACACTCTGCCCCAGTTTCCAGAGAGACTGTGCAGAAATCGAGGAGTAGCGTCCATTACACTTTCCTCGATCGAGTCACACAGCCTTGCGGTTACTCGTACCCAGAGTTTCTTTATAACGATGAACACCCTAGTGATTTCCTCAACAAAGAAGATAAATCAGGAAGATAGCATTCATTAGTTTTTTGGAACTTAGCCTCACACCGCACAAGAAGAGTTTCCTCAGCTTCTAGACTGGATACAAACAGCCTTCAAATTACTAAGTGAGATCGCTGAAGTTTCTATTGTTTTTTTAAATCAAACAGTTAACCCTTCAGAAAATTAATATCTACAGATTTCTAATCATTTCCGGGTTATACCGAATGGCTGAAATTCTTGAGGGAAGGCAGTTCTGAGGCTTTGAGTTCTAACATCCAGGATCATTGATTAGACTTTTCTATTGAGGGGCTCGCTCAAACTTATATGTGACAATAAAGCCTCAAAGTTAGGGGCAATTTCCTCAGAAATCCCAGCAATTTTTTTTGAAAGATAGAAAGTTTTAGTGGGCCAATCTCTTCCCTAGAACGGCCAATGCCTCCGCCCTATCCCAGCAGTTGACCTAGCTGACGACGGGCTTCAAACAATCCGATCGCCACACTTACGGACAGATTGAGGCTACGCACTTGTGGCTCTGCCATAGGAATTCGCAAAATATCATCGCAGGTTTCCAAGGCTTCCTTGGGTAATCCCTGGGTTTCGCAGCCAAACATTAACCAGTCGTCCTGCTGGTAGCAATAGTCTGCGTAGTTGACTGTTCCACCTGTACTAAATGCCAGTAAACGTCCACCCAATTGCTGCTGGTAGGTCTGAAAGTCAGCAAGCGAGTCGTGGTAGTGGAGGTTGACATACGGCCAATAATCAAGTCCAGCCCGTTTGAGGTAACGATCGCTGAGCTCAAACCCGAGCGGGCCCACAAGATGGAGTTCTGTTCTAGTAGCAGCGCAAGTTCGAGCAATATTGCCCGTATTTGGGGGGATTTCTGGATGAACAAGAACAATTCGGGGCATAGATAACTCAAAGCTAGATCCAACAACTCAACTCAAAACCGCTAAAAGGCTGCGATTTATGGGTAGGAATAATAGATTTTATTAATGAGTGGCTCGCGGCGAAGGAATGATTAGATATATTAATCAATCAAACCCGCGAGAACTCTTTGAAACGGAAAACCTTAGGGTCAGCATCCACTATTTGGATCCACTTGAATGTATCCACTGGAAACGACCTAGTCATGACCAGCTTATGCAACACAGGGTGGGCAAATTTCGCCTTGAAGTTCTCGTTCGCGAGTTTGCATGGAAAGAATCGCTTGTTGCACAATTTGCCTATTCTCCCAACCCTGCTCTTTCAATTTGAGCCATTGTTGAGCTTCGTTCCCTTCGCGCAGAATGCGTTTAAGGGGCAGCAAAAAGCAGCTAAAGCCATATCGTTTCGCAGTATCCCAAACGTCATCGTAGATTTGCGCAATCCAATCCTGAGCGACGATCGATCTCCCATCGTGCCAGTGGTGAAGTGTGGCATTTAAACTGGCATGGGCAGCGGCTTGTTCGTTGGCATCTGCCATCACAACCAGATCTGCAGCACGGGTGGCCTGTGGCAGGTCGCTAGCCAGCAAAGGATCCAAGTCTGGATTTTCTAACAATTGTAGTAATCGGGCTTCCAGGAGTGCTGTAATTGCCAGCAGAGCGATCGGATCGCTAACCAAATCACAAATTCGTAATTCTAAGCGATTTAAGTTGTAGGGACGGCGATCTCCGTTGGGCCGAACCGATGACCAGAGGTGGCGGACATTCTGCATAGTACCAAGACGCAATTGTTCCTCCGTCCACTGAATGAAGTGGCGATGGCTTTCAAAGAGCGGAACTTGGGCTGGGGTTTTCGGAAAAACGGCCCAACGGCTTGAGTGAAAGCCCGTTACTTCTCCATTCAAGAGTGGCGATGCAGCGCTCAAGGCTAAATACAAAGGGGCTTCTAAGCGGATTAACCGACAAGCTCGCATCAGAACTTCTGGATCCTCAATACCAATATTGATATGCACACTAGCGGTAACGACTTTGGTGCCATAAGTCTGCTCAATATAGGTGTGATAGGGATTATTAGGATCCGATCGCTGAAACTGCTCAGTCCCCCCTAGCGATAGAGTGCTGCCAGGGATCAGCGTATAGTCTCCTAGGGTCGTCAGATACTGTCGCAGACGAGATCGGGGTTGCAGCAAATCACAGAGAGATCGTTCGTAGCGATAGCTGGGAGCGGTGGTGTACTCCACATTGCGACTATCTGGCTCCCGCACAAATCCCTCCAAATCCGCGACAATTTTGTCGGATAAACCCACAATTTCGCCATTGGGTCGCCCTGTATAGACTTCAATTTCAAATCCTTTGGACAACATGGTGACATTTCTCCTAATTTGCAATCCCTAACTTTAAGCGGGCGAACCTTAGCGGACAGTGAATTTCATGAGAGCAGTTTCAACGGGGCGATCGATGGCGTTACCACCGCTACCACAGACTGTTACCACTATGTGCTTCCCCAATACCCCTAACAACAGGACGCTTCCGATCCTCTGGGTGAATATCGGGATAGACAGCGGGAATTCTAGGCAGATCAAATTAAGCCTATAAAGGTAAAGCACAAAATCAATGACAAACAAAAAATATAGGACTGAGAGCATCTTTTGACTCAGTCCCGTCTATGGCTGCGATAACCCTCTAGAAAAGTATTGAAGCCGATCGGGTGAAGCTATTTAAACGCACTCAAATTACGATCCCTGAGGGACAACTTCACGGTCAAACATCAACCCATCAAATATCTACCCTACGTGATTGAACAACGGAGCCGTTGCAGATAGGACTTATTACGACACAAGTCGATCAGTCTATAGACTGGTCAAGACACAGCCATCCAGATGCAGGCTGATTAGACTAGTGGTCTGTCAATTTTGATTTTGTGCGTTAGTGATCTCCAGAATCCTTATGGAATAGTCGATTTGGAATAATGTCACTCACAATTTTAAGCTTGACGCTCCACTAGTCAGTCTAGATTCCGTCCGTTATCCGTCAATTAATCGTTTAGATTAATAGTCAAATTCAGCCGCCGGGCTCCGTTGTTGCATTTTCTCCTTGGCTTTAGCAGCACTCTTTTTCAGCGCAGCTAAGCGACCTTCATAGCGCTGACGAAGTTTTTTCTTGGGGGTTTGCTCAATCAAAGTTTTAAGGGCACTTCCCAGACTTTTGTAAGCATTGGGTAAGGTATAGCCAAACCGAGTCGCTAATGCAATGGCCCGTTCATCCGCATCGATCGCTTCCTTCAGAACTTTATCCCCATTGTTTTTGTTGTAGAGTCGCCAACCTGCAAAGCTCGATAAGCCAAGGGCCAGAAGTAACAACAGTCCATCTTGCACCCACAGTTCACCCACTGCGCCGCCTAAACCGATGGCCAATGCCGCCATTTCCCAACCATCCCGAGGCACAGTGTCCGCCTGTACTCGACCGACTTCATGCCAGAACAGCAAATTCCGCTGATCGATCGCCAACTGATCCCACTTGGGCATATCGATCTGAATTTCGATTTCATCCCGTCCAATTTCTTCAGAGGTAATGAGAGGGGGATTGACTGCGGTAGCAACTTCGATCGTCACCCAACTTTGAAGTTCCGGCGGTAGTAAGGTCTTCAAACGCCGGAGTTCACTCATCTCAGCTCGGGCAGTCGAAGCGGCATAGGATGTCATAGAACCCACTCCAGGAAGACGTTACAAGACTTTTTCCCATAATAGCGCGTGGGGGACAGGGATGAATGGTTGAGGATACCGACCCTTCTGTGGAGTAAATTCTCACCATTCTCCTAGCCAAGTCACCTGTGGAGATCAGCAAGCACTAGAGGAAAATCACGATCGACGAGGGGTCAATAGCGAGCTAGCGGGTGGGGAAGATTGCAGCCGACTCGTGGTGGAAGACACACCCGAGGGCGTAGAGGAACTGTCTGCAATAATCAGTAGCGGTGAAACGAGCGTCAGAAGAGCGATCGCGCCTCCACAGAGGTTTACTAACGGACGTCGCGGAGGTTCGGAAGAATGGTTCGGCTGACTGACTGATTGCATATTTTAGATTCATACCAACTCAACGAAGCCAAAAAATTTCATTCCAATCAAGGAAATTTTCCGTTACCCGCTTCATGAATACATCATGGAGTAACGAGGCTTCATGAAATCATTTTAACGAGGTCTGCCCAGAATTTGGTATCGCATAAGTACGATCTTTCAAGTCATAGATTCCGCACTTTTCTACTGAGACTCCACTCATTTTCGATTGCATAAGGCTTTCGAGGGATGCTCCCTCCTTCAATTGATGGATTCACGTCTCCCCTTAGATTCATCCTTTCATCACTGAAGGGAATCTGTTCTTCCATTAGGGATACTCACTGAAATTACTGATCCTGTCCTGAACAGATCACTGCGGAAACGAGCAATTAACATCCGACAGCAAACTCACACCGATCAGCCAACGGATCAGTCCCCCTACTCGGACTACTCGGAGGTTGACCCACGCTGATCGGAGGGATGTTTCAAGCAATGATGAATCGCTTGGAGTTCCGCCAGAATAGCTTGCAACAGTTCTTGAGTTGCATCGGGCGGACGGTTTTGGACTTCGATCGTCACTTGCTTAATGCGCAGCACATCCTTAGCGAAACGAGCCACTTCATTGGGGTGAAACAACAGAGGTTCATTCGCGTGGGAGCGCATTTCTGGGTTCAGCCGTTTGGCGTCATAGGGCGGGTTCAGCAAGTTGGGATCCGTGTTGGTATAGCGATAAACGGAGGCGCGCGATCGCCCGAGGGTCTGTTGCACCGCATCAATATCCATCAGCTCAGTTTGCACCGTGGGCAAGGACGCAGAGAAATCAGGCTGCATAAGACTCTCATAATAAGACTAGACCTATGCATTGTAAGACAGTTGGGCAAATCGGTTGCAATCTCAGGATACGATCCTGAGATTGCAGCAATTATGAGGCAGTGAACATTCCGCAGGTGAGGCTTAGCGAAAAGGGGTTTGGCTTTCCAAGGCCACAGCGACATTCAACCAATCCAGCAGCACCTGTTCCAGTTGTTGCAATTCCCGAAACACTTCCTGGCGAACCCATTGACCGATCGCATCAAACGGTGTGAAGATGGCTCCCGTTTCCCACTGTAAGTCTTGGGCAACGGGCGTTAAATGATTCCCCTTCAACTTGCAGAGAGTCAGTTGATCGGGAAAACGCACTTGCAAAATGTTGGCTAGCGATCGGGTTTGATCGAGCGTGTCGTTGCTGAACTTGACCAGTAAATTACGAGAGACTGCGTATTGCTGGGCAATGAGCTGATTGGTGGCATCTGGTGAAGGCGTGAAGTCTATTGTGGAAGACGTCAAGGGTGCAAACTGTTGCAAGACTTGGGAAAACTGATCCATCAAGGGAATCGAATCCCGTGCTGCGAAGTTGTTAAAAGCCATCAACAGGTTGCCCGATCGCTCGACTTCAAACACACTGCCAATTAATAGATGCAGCTTGCAGCCCATGCTATGCCCTAGGCCATAGATGGGTAGTTGATCGGAGATCTGTCCTGTGCTTTGCAAGTGATGCAGCGCCCGATCGAAACTCCAGAGAACATTCTCTGCAATACCAATGTGATCAAAGGTATTGATAAACGGCGTGGCGATCAGTCCATAGCCCGATCGCGCCAAACACTCCAAAAGCCGACGATAGGTCAACTGGGGGGCAGTAGCAACAAAGGCTCCCCCCAAAAAATGAACGATCGCAACGGGACGCGGCGGCAGCAATACCCAGTTTCCTGCAACTTCTTGCCAGATCATGAACCTTCCTAGCGATGGCAGACCATCTCCTATTGTGCCGCGTCCTGATTAAACCGTAGGCAGCAGATCCCCTAGTAAGGGCAATTCAGGAATATTTTCTGGATTCACCTCCAGTTGCGACGGTGGGGTGGGCAGAACAAGAACGGGATCAGGGAGTTCGCTGGAGAGGTTCGGGGAAGCTACGGGCGTACTAACAGGCGGGCTAGGGAGCGTGGGGGGAGTCTCTAAAACCGGTGGCGGTGTAGGCACAGCCTCTGGGGTCGAGGCTGAGACCTCTAGTAAGGCAGGGGGCGCGATCGGGGACGTGGGCTCCACGTCCTTCCAGGCTTGCAGGGCGGGAGGCGCGGTCAAAGTATAGTCGTAGGCTTGCAGGACAGAAGTGCGTATCGCTAAACTGGTTGCGAGAGGAGCAGTCTGTACTTCTAATTTCCAGTCCCCTTTGAGAGTCGCTTTTCCAGTGGTATTGTTAGACGCCACAATATCAGCCCCTAATTTTTGGCTGAGTTCTTGCAGAAATTGGCTACCAATCTCTCCTGCGGCGATATTTGACCCATATAGCAAAACATCCGCACCGGGTAGTAGCGATCGCTGCCAGACCGCAAGCTTTGCTGAATTGTTAGCGAGGTTCCCCAAGGAAAGCTGGCTATTCCCTAGATAGATCTTTCCAGTGTCGCCATAACTAATTAAGTGAACCGCTGATAATTCAGTTTTCTGCGCCAGAATTTCAGTGATTTGATCCATTCCATTAAGCGTTGGATCAAGGATCACCACCTCAATTCCCCGACGAATCCCTGGCAAGAGTTTCTGATAATCCTGAATCTGCCCATCAATAAAAGCAATTTCCTGACGCGAAGCAATCACGTTTGGCAGTCCAGGGTTCGGCAATGGCCTTGGAGAGCCTAGCCCAGGTAATAAACCCGGATCCGGCAGCCCAACATTCGTACCTGAATTGGAGGCTGAGTTAGATAACGATTGTTCAGAAACCAGCATAATCAGGAAGTCTTCTTAGAGATGGACAATTGCGCCAAGAGGCTCCCAGCACCTAGGATTGGATTGCACCTTCGCCCTGATTGGGACGATCGCCCACCCTAGAACTAGCCCCCTAGCAAATGAGACTTGGCTGCTTAGAGAGCGGATGGCTAAAAATTGAATACCTTAAACAATTGAGTAGCTTAAAAAATTCGAGGCTTGATAACTTGGTAACCTTATAAAACCAGTTAGAACACCCGATGATAGAGCAAGCAGTGAGCACACCTGACCTGAGGAGAGTGACGACAAAAGGCCCTAGAATCCTTCAAACCGCTTGGAAAACCGACCTTGAAAGCTTGAAGAAAAAGTTGAGAACCGATTTCGTATTTCTACGATAGCTTAGTTAATCACTTCTCCGCAAAAGCCCTGAACTAGTCCTTTGTCATCCTTGCAACTTGTACTTAGTCATACTGGTATTACAGGGAACGACCGGATAAAACTGGAAGAAATTTGGGGATGGCAGCCAGTTTTAGATCATCCGATCCAGAATTGAAGGCGTATATTCACGGATGATGTCATCATCCTATTGCCCTCTAGAAATTTGATCGGCATCCCATGGATCACTATTACAATCCAGAGCATTTGCCCAACTTCAGCAAAATTGGGGAAGGCAATGCGGAACTGGCGGAGAAATTTTTTGCTTACTATGGCGCAGTCTTTGCGGAGGGCGCACTGTCCCAGCGAGAAAAGGCACTGATTGCACTGGCGGTGGCCCATGCGATTCAGTGTCCCTACTGCATCGATGCCTATACGAAGGAATCCCTGCAACAGGGATCGGATCTGGAACAGATGACGGAGGCAATTCATGTGGCAACGGCAATTCGGGGAGGCGCTTCGTTGATTCATGGCCTGCAAATGCTTGATCGATCGAACCAGCTATCTATGTAGAAGAGTAGGAGGGTAGGTGGGTAGGTGGGTAGGTGGGTAAGAGAGTAGAAGAGTGGGAGAGTGGGTGGGTGAAAGCGTGGAGATGGGACTGGCCGATCGTTGAGGGATTTGCTCAGAAATCACATCACCCGATGCAGGCACCCACCTACCCCCGTCCACCCACCTACCCATCTACTCACTTGGAATTTTATTGGTACGCTGTTCTCCTATAGCGAGGGTGTCGGCCTATGCTATTGGTCTGTGCTGACTGAACTTTTGATTCGTAATTTGCGTTGGATAAATGATGACGATTTCTTTGGCAAGACGGGCTGATCCTTTGGCCTCAGCCATGTATCAGCGATCGGTGTTAGCGGAGGTTAACCTGTCCCATTTGCCTGAAGCTGGCGATTTTGAGGCTATGTTAAATCGCTCTGATTGGCCCGCGCTGCAACCAGCTGAATTGGAGATTTTTCAAATTAACCTCGGCAAGCTGTGCAATATGGCTTGTAAGCATTGCCATGTGGATGCTGGGCCAGATCGCACCCGTGAGGTGATGTCCCGCGAAACGATCGACCTGTGCCTCGCTGCATTGGATCAAACTAATGCCCACACCGTGGATATCACAGGGGGAGCACCAGAACTCAATCCCCACTTTCAGGCGTTAGTGGATGAATGTATCCAACGCGGCAAACAAGTCATCGATCGCTGTAATTTAACCGTCCTGCTGCTGCCGGGAAAAACCGATCTGCCGGAATGGTTTGCCGATCGCGGGGTGGAAGTTGTCTGTTCCTTGCCCCACTATCGCCAACGTAATACCGACGCCCAACGGGGAGATGGGACCTTTGAAAAATCGATCGAGGCCCTGCGGCGTTTGAATCAAGTAGGTTACGGCCAAGGAGATCCGCAGCGAAAACTAACATTAGTGAGCAATCCGGTGGGGGCGTTTTTAGCCAGCGGGCAAGCTCGATTAGAGCAGGAATGGAAATCGGGATTACTCAAACACCAAGGCGTCAGCTTCGATCGATTGATTACGCTCAACAACATGCCCATTTCTCGCTATTTAGAATGGTTAGAACAGTCCGGGAATTTGCAAACCTATCTGGAGTTATTAGTCAACTCCTTCAATCCTGCAACCATTTCCGGACTTATGTGTCGGAATACCCTTTCCGTGTCCTGGGATGGCTACCTATACGATTGTGATTTCAATCAAATGTTGGATCTTAAAGTGAATCCAAATTTGCACATTCGTGACTTTAATGGGCAGATCCTCTCCCAACGTAGGATTGTCACTGGACGCCATTGCTTCGGTTGTACCGCAGGTGCTGGAAGTTCCTGCGGCGGGGCGATCGTGGATTAATTTGTCCCACCGTTTCTTTTTGAACTTCCGTATTCACTGTCCAATTCACAGCTAAGACCCCTATGACTTCTTCTAATCCCACTGCCATTTCTAGCGATACTGCGATTCACTACGATGTTGAACAAGCCGTACGCGATCGCTACAGTGCCGGGGCTCAGGCTCCCCAGGCGGCTTTATGCTG
This sequence comes from Alkalinema pantanalense CENA528, assembly GCF_050753345.1. NCBI lineage: Bacteria > Bacillati > Cyanobacteriota > Cyanophyceae > Leptolyngbyales > Leptolyngbyaceae > Alkalinema > Alkalinema pantanalense. The sequence goes on from NZ_JBLZFX010000021.1 coordinate 53,991, forward strand.
TCCGACCGATGGCTATGATGGACGCTACCTGAAATTTTTGCCGGAGGAAATTATTGCCAAAGACTATGGGTGTGGCGATCCAACGCGCTATGTTAACGCGGGAGAAGTTGTCGTAGACTTAGGCTCCGGCGCGGGCAAAAATTGCTATATCATGGCGCAGAAAGTGGGGGCAGAGGGGCGTGTCATCGGCGTGGATATGAACGACGAAATGTTAGCTCTTTCCCGCAAATATCAGCAGTCGATCGGTGAACAAGTAGGCTATCACAATGTGGAATTTGTGAAGGGCAAAATTCAGGATCTCGCGCTGAATTTAGATCAACTGCAAGCTTGGCTAAACCAACATCCCGTCACGTCGATCGCAGATTTGGCAGCCTTAGAAACCGAGGGCGATCGGCTCCGACGGGAAGAGCCCTTGATTGCAACAAACAGCGTTGACGTTGTCGTTTCTAATTGCGTCCTCAATTTGGTCAAGCCTCAGGATAAAACCCAATTATTCCAGGAAATTTATCGCATTCTGAAACGGGGCGGACGGGCCGTCATTTCTGATATTGTCTGCGATGAACCGCCTACGGAGAAAATTCTGAATGATCCAGACCTCTGGAGCGGTTGTATTGCAGGGGCATTTCTCGAATCGGAATTTCTGCAACGGTTTGAAGCTGCAGGATTCTATGGCGTGGAAATTTTGGCGCGTCAGGAAGAGCCTTGGCAGGTGATTGATGGCATTGAATTCCGATCGCTGACTGTCCAAGCCTACAAAGGCAAAGAAGGCCCTTGTTTCGATCGCAATCAAGCAGTGATTTACAAAGGCCCCTGGAAAGCTGTGCAGGATGATGATGGGCATACTCTGCTGCGGGGTGAGCGGATGGCCGTTTGCGAAAAAACCTTCAATCTATATACCGATCCCAATGGCCCCTACGCCCAAGATTTCATCCCTGTTCTACCCCAAACAGAAGTGTCTTTAGAATCCGCTCCGGTCTTCGATTGTAGCCGTGACAGCCGACGCCATCCCCGTGAAACCAAGGGACTTGACTATCGGGCCACCATTGCCAGCGTCGCAGACTGTTGTGAACCGAGCAGTTGTTGCTAAACTTAGCGGCTGGATAGGCTCAGCCATTGTGCTTATCCAGTTGTTCACACCAGTTGCTTATCACGAATTGCAACTCAAGCCATTTGTAACTAAATTGTAGTTAAGAGAATGTAGTTAAGACAATCACAAAATAATGGGATTACCAATTCTAGAGTTTTGTTAAAAAAATCTAAAGTTTTCGCAATAGCGATGCCTTTATTTACCGGAAAACCGATGGCCCATAAGGCTATCCCAGATCTATAGACAGATTCTTCTGATTGCCCACCATCTCGATCAGGTGGGCATTTTAAGCAGTAGACCGTTATGGAAGCCTTAGTATAGAACCGCTCGATAGAACCGTTCAATAGAAGTTAGTTGACCGATTACCCCATAAATTGCCAATGATGGAATCCCAAAACTGCCCAATTGTCATCGAAGACGATCGTACGGGGCGCAGCCTTGAAACCCTCAAACGCGCCATTCTCGATCATTTGTTCTACAGCCAAGGGAAGTTTCCCCGCGTAGCCACGCTGAATGATTACTACATGGCCGTAGCCTACACCGTGCGCGATCGGCTGGTGCACCATTGGCTTTGCACCATGGACACCTACTACAGCACGGCACCACGCCAGGTTTGCTATTTGTCCGCCGAATTTCTCCTAGGGCCCCATCTGGGGAACAACCTGATCAACCTGGGAATGTACGACGAAATGAAGCAGGCTGTGGAATCCTTAGGCATTCGCTTTGAAGACATGCTGGATCAGGAAGAAGAACCCGGCTTGGGTAATGGCGGCTTGGGACGATTAGCGGCTTGTTACCTAGATTCCTTGGCTACGCTGGAAATTCCGGCGATCGGCTATGGCATTCGCTACGAGTTCGGTATTTTTGAACAGGATATTAAAGACGGCTGGCAAGTTGAATTAACGGATAAGTGGCTTCATTTGGGAAATCCTTGGGAAATTGCCCATCCTGAGCTATCTGTACAAGTCAAACTCGGAGGCCGAACCGAAGGCTACACCGACCACACAGGGCGCTATCGAGTCCGTTGGCTACCCGATCGAGTCATCAAGGGCGTCCCCTACGACACGCCGATTTTGGGCTATCGCACCAACACCGCCAATACCCTGCGACTGTGGACCGCCGAGGCCATGGATTCCTTTGACTTCAACGCCTTTAACTCCGGAAATTACTACGGGGCCGTGGGCGACAAGGTATCCTCGGAAAACTTAACCAAAGTCCTCTACCCTAATGACGCCTTTGACCAGGGCAAGCAATTACGCCTAGAGCAGCAATATTTCTTCGTGTCCTGTTCCCTGCAAGACATCATCCGCACCCATTGCCAACTGCGGGGCGAACCGATCGACACCCTGCACGAAAAATTCACCCTGCAACTCAACGACACTCACCCCGCGATCGCGGTTGCAGAATTGATGCGTCTGTTGATTGACGAACATGACTTTGCCTGGGATGTCGCTTGGAACATTACCCGCCAAACCGTTGCCTACACCAACCATACCCTGCTGCCAGAGGCATTGGAAAAATGGGAGATTGACCTCTTTGAACGCCTATTACCGCGTCATTTAGAAATCATTTACGAAATTAATCAACATTTCCTCGATGACGCACGGCTCAAATTCATTGATGATGAAGCTTGTATCCAACGGATGTCCTTGATTGACGAATCGGGGCAACGCTATGTCAGAATGGCCAATCTAGCATCCGTCGGCAGCTATGCCATTAACGGCGTGGCCGAACTGCATACTGAGTTGCTCAAGCAAGATGTGCTGCGGGATTTTGCCCAGATGTATCCCGAGAAATTCAGCAATAAAACCAATGGCATCACCCCGCGTCGTTTTTTGGTGCTGAGCAATCCTCGCCTCGCCAACTTGATTACCCGCGAAATTGGCAATGATTGGATTAAAGATCTGAGTAAACTCAGTCAGCTAGAGTCCTACGAGGATGTTGCAGAATTTCGTCATGAATGGCGACAGATTAAGCGATCGATCAAACAGGATCTAGCCGATTACATCCACAAGCAACAGGGGATTGCTGTCAATGTCGATTCTATCTTTGATATTCAAGCAAAACGGATTCATGAATACAAACGGCAACACTTAAATGTGTTACACATCATCACGCTGTACAATCGACTGAAGGCTAAGCCCGACTTGGATATCGTACCGCGAACCTTTATTTTTGGCGGTAAAGCAGCACCGGGCTATTTCATGGCAAAGCTGATGATTAAGTTAATCAACGCAGTCGGTGAAGTGGTAAATCGAGATCCGGACATCCACGATCGCCTCAAGGTGGTGTTTCTCAAGGACTACAGCGTCAAATTCGCCCAGCGGGTCTATCCCGCCGCCGACCTCTCGGAACAAATTTCCACCGCTGGCAAAGAAGCCTCTGGAACCGGCAATATGAAATTTGCCATGAACGGCGCACTGACGATCGGCACCCTAGACGGCGCTAATATTGAAATCCGGGAAGAAGTGGGCGCAGAAAACTTCTTCCTGTTTGGTCTCACTGCCGACGAAGTTGCTGCAACCCAGGCCGCCGGGTACCAGCCCCGAGCCTACTACGAAAGCAACTCAGAGCTAAAGCTGGCGATCGATCGCATTGCCTCCGGCTTTTTCTCCCACGGCGATACACAACTCTTTAAACCCCTAGTAGATAATTTGCTGTATGCCGATCCCTACCTATTATTGGCCGATTACCAATCCTACATTGACTGTCAAGACCAAGTCAGCCAAGCCTATCGGAACACTGACCACTGGACTCGCATGTCAATTTTGAACACGGCACGGATGGGCAAGTTTTCCAGCGATCGCTCCATTCACGAGTACTGTCAAGAGATTTGGCGGGTGAATCCTGTTTCAGTTCCCCTTGCGTTACATAACTAATCGCAGCTGATCCTGCCTCGAGACTGATTGATTAAATTTCGCTAGCAGGACTAATCTCGAAGTCTCTCAAGATAGACACCTTACGATAGACATCCTCCCGAGAGATGTCTACGCAGAAGAAGATGCGCTGAAGCAAGCAGCTATGATAATTTGCTTCAGCGCTTTTAATTTGCTGAATCGCTCAGCATTTTGCTTTCGATCGATTTAATTTGAGCGATTTAATCAGGGGACCGGAGGGGCGATCGCCTCGCTTGCATTTACAGCTTGCATTTACAGTTGGCATCTACAGTTGGCATCTACTGCTAATCTTCCACAACTTCATCTACATTTTCCACAGCTTAGCCCTGGTTTTCCACAGGCTCAAGCTAAAACTAACCACTTGTTTTCCACAATTTATTTCCTTTGTTCACCCATTTAACTATTCCATAGGGGTGGAATACGGATGATCTAAATCACAACGATCGTCCAAGAAGTCAGGGTTTTACGGACTTTTCTACAAAAATATTACTTGTAGAAAAAAGATTCAATCCGCAATAAAGTGCAACTTTGAGTGAAAATATTGTGTTTTTTCCAAATTTTTCACCCAGTTAGCCTAGCTATCTCAAGCAGGCAACCGATGTATCAATTGCAACCCGTAAAAACACGCTCTACAATTCCAAAAGCCTGTGGGAAAATTTCGCCAGCTTTTGTCCCCCTGTGGAAAGCGCTTGTAAGTTTTCCACAAGTTCATTCATCAGATTAATAAACATGGCTATGCATTCTATGATTTCCCTATTTGCTGAGCTACCCGAACCGCTCCACCAAGCTCTAGCACAATATGTCGAAGCCCATCCCAATTGGGATCAAGATCGTACGATCGCGGCTGCTTTATCACTTTTCTTGATGCAAAACTCACAGGATCAAACCGCAGCAAGAGTTTACCTAGAAACACTATTTGGCCAAGCTTAATCGTTGGCTAAGCTTAATCGTTGGCCAAGCTCAAACGTTTTCAACGTCATCACCTTTAACATGAGGGATGCCAGACTGGTCATCACTTCCCCACAACACGCCCCTGCTGCTGCCCACGCTGGCGCATTCCATGACTTCCCTAAGGGCATTTTTCTAAGAGCATTTCCCTCAGACAGACCCGTGCTCCTACCAAACCTTTATCCTTCACCCGTCTCTTTCCCAGCAGAATCTTCTAGGAAAATGAGGCTCTTTCTAGGCTGCGTTACTATTTTGGCCTTCGAGCCAATCAAAAATCTGCTCTAACTGCCGTAGGGTAATTAGCCCGTACTGCCAAAGCACCATGGGTAGCTGGCTGGGTGCGTGTTGAGAGTAGTTCAGGGCTAGGGAGATTGAGTCTGCCGGAAGTGACAACTCATCTTGGAGGAACTTAACTAAGGGATAGTTCGTAACCAAGGGATGATTCGTCGGTTCCATGAAAGCACCCTCCTGTCAGGGATACGGATAATTAGGACCTCGTGGAGCCAGGGAAAACAATCAATCCAAACATAATCACTTCTTAGGAATTGCTCAGGAACACCTTTGAAACAGAGCACTAGCCTTAGAGCCAACTTGACTGGCACTAATACTCCACAAAAGTCTTTGTGATATTCTGCCTTAACTTTGACGAGAGGGGGAATTTTTTTGAATTTCCTTATTATTCGAGAGAAGGTTATCAATCTAAAATACAAATTTTCTAGCAGAAATGAATGACCCAGGATCACCAACTCAGCGGTACAGCAACAGTTACATTGTGCGCTAGGGGCGGATTGTGCATTGAGGAATGATTTGTTGTGCTGACTGGAAGAGGATGCGAATGGCGAAGACTATGCCCCGATCGCGCCGATCGCTACAATAGAAAGCAACCCTTGGAAAGTAAACCTTGGCCAGCAAACCTTCGGACGGACGCTAGACATGACTGTTCCTTCGGAACTTGAGACAACAACTTCGGATCTGACTCCAGTGAATTCCTTATCTGGAGAGGATGCAAACTCTGGGGAGGACACCAACCTGTCTAAGGCAGCCCAAGTTGATATTCAAGATAACGACGAGCTGATTGATGATGTCGAAATGTCGATCTTCGACCATTTAGAAGAATTAAGGCAGCGCATTTTCTACGCATTAATTGCAGCGGGCGTCGGGGTCATTGTTTGTTTTACGCAAGTGCGCCCGATCGTGCAGTTGTTGGAGGCCCCTGCTAATGGAGTCAAGTTTCTACAACTCTCGCCGGGGGAATTTTTCTTTGTTTCGTTGAAAACAGCGGGCTATTCTGGCATTCTGCTCACGGCTCCGTTTGTTCTCTACCAAATTATCGCCTTTGTCACCCCGGGCTTAACCCGTCGAGAAAAACGCTTTTTGGCTCCGGTAGTTCTGGGGTCTAGCGTGCTATTTGTCGGCGGATTGTTTTTTGCCTATGTGGCCCTGATTCCCGCTGCGTTGAATTTCTTCGTCTCCTATGGCGCGGATGTGGTCGAACAAGCTTGGTCGATCGATCGCTATTTTGAATTTGTTTTGCTGTTGATGTTCAGCACGGGCTTGGCCTTCCAAATTCCGATCGTCCAGGCACTTTTGGGCTTTTTAGGAATTCTCTCTTCGCGGCAGATGTTGGCGGGTTGGCGCTATGTCCTAGTAGGCGCAGCCGTCTTGGGGGCAGTTCTCACTCCTTCCACGGATCCGCTGACTCAGAGTCTACTAGGGGGCGCAGTTATCGCCCTATATTTCAGCGGCATTGGCCTCGTGAAGCTGTTAGGGAAGTAAATAACTGGAACTATTGAATCTTGGATATCTATCCATACCATGCTTACCTTTTTGTTAGTTTGGAACAGCCAACGGTGGCACTGGCAAAACATTGAAGATCAGTCCCAAGCAGTCCAATCAGGCAAATTAGTCATTATTCCTTGGAGTTGCGGTAATTCCAAAAACATTCACAAGGGAGATCGAGTCTTTTTCACAAAATTGGGGCAAGCACCCAAAGGCATTTTTGCATCAGGATATGTAATTCAAGCTTCTTTCAAAAATCAGCATTGGGATGCTGAGCAAGCTGCTGCTGGAGAAACAGCCATGTTTATCACAGTACAGCTCGATACATTGCTGAATCCTGCAACAAGTAGCATTCTGCCGCGTCAGCTTCTAGAGACAGATTCTTTTCAACCAATGCATTGGGATAGCCAACGGTCAGGGATACAAATTCCTGCAAACGTGGCAGCCACCTTAGAAACAGAGTGGGAGAATTTTTCTAGATCTCTGATTGAGTCTTAACACCCTCTATGGCCTTCGGTTTGAGACGTTTTTGAATTAGGAAACCAACAAAGTTTAAAATCTGATCCATCAAAAATGCCGTGACCATGACCGCGATCGCCGCATTCACCACAAGTTTTAAGCTTTGCTCCCCTTGGTTATAGAGATCCCAAATATAAAATCCTAGGGTCTGACTACTTGATAAAAGAATATCCGCCGTGATCATGACAGACCAAGCCAGCATCAGCCCAAACCGTAAGCCCTGAAAAATGCTGGGAATCGCAAAAAACATCTGGTTTTGGTGCCGTCGTGCCCGTTGAATGCCGATCGCCGTGTAAATCGCCACCACCCAAAATGTACTAAACGCCACCAGCAGGGTTCCGATCGGCTCGGTTTGCTTTAACCAAATCAGTAGAATAGGGATTAACAGCACCGCAGGCAGGGACGCCGGAACTTGCAACACATACTTGGCAGCGCCCGCCGTCCACCGATTTAGCCCCAGCAACGTCCCCAACACCAACCCCGATAACGCTGCTGGCACAAATCCGGTCAGTAACAACACCAAGGTTTGAACCAACGCTGGCACGACAGATGTATTCATCACTAGGTCAGGAGCACTGGTTTCCATAGGTCAAGCGTCAAACTGACGAATAATACACAACGATCGAGCAAATTTTAAGCTAAAAATTGAGGGCAGGCGTTCCCACCCACCCAAGGCATCATCTCCCCAGCATTCAGCACTCCAGCCAAACCCTTGTGCCCTCACAAGAACGGTTGATGATTAAGCGATGGATTCCATTGCCGATTATGCAGTGGGTTCGGGGGTTCCTGTCGCCGTTGCCTGTTGTTCTAGTGCTTGTTTTTTCTTTTCTGCATCCAGACGGCGCTTGCGGGCATAAAGTTGAATGCTAGCCGCAAAAGCCACCACCATCAAGAGAATGACATAGCCTGTTGCATTGGTGGGAATATCATTCTTAAACACCGCCAACATCACCACCACCACTAAAAAGAAAGTGGGAAATTCATTCATCCAACGAAATTGCTTTGAGGTCAGCGGCGTTTCCCCCGCTTCCAACTTCGCAATAATGCGCCGACAAAAGAAATGAAACACAACTAAAACACCCACCAGCGCAATCTTCACATGCAGCCAGGTTTGGTGCAGAAATTCCGGTTGTACCACCAGCATCCCGATCGCCATCGCGATCGTCACAATCATCGCGGGCGTCATGATAATGCCGTAGAGGCGTTTTTCCATCAGCGTGTACTGTTCCCGCAGAATGCTGCGCACGGGTTCAGTCTGCTGTTCCTGGGCTTCGGCATGGTAAACAAACAAGCGGGGCAGGTAGAACAGACCCGCAAACCAAGAGACAAAGCCAACGATGTGAAAGGCTTTAAACCAAAAATAGGGCATAGATTAAAGTCAGGATGTGAAAAACGCCTGACTGTATTAAAGGCAATGTCCTGTCCCCAAAGCAAGGGGGAGACGGAAAGCAAGGGGAAACAGATTGCTCTAGCGCGATCGCTGCAAAACTCGTTGCTTCTGACGCTCTTGGTTGCGCTGGAGGCGTTCCTCCGTTTGTAGGTCAATGCAGTGGGGGCAATGAATCCCCTCTTGGTACTGGTCGGACTGACGTTCTGCGATCGACAAAGGATGGCCACAGGCGAGACACAACTCGTAGGAACCTTCCTCGACCCCATGGGTCACCGCCACCCGTTGATCAAAAACGAAGCATTCCCCGGCCCATAGGCTATCTTCCGGAGCCACTTCTTCCAGATACTTCAAAATTCCGCCCTTGAGGTGATACACGGTTTCGAACCCCTGGGACAGCATATAGGCCGAAGCCTTTTCGCAACGAATCCCTCCGGTACAAAACATCGCCACTTTACGATGCTGATTAGGATCCAAATTCTGCTGAACGTAGTCCGGGAACTGGCGGAAAGATTCTGTTTGGGGATTGATGGCTCCCTGGAAGCTCCCCGTTCTGACCTCGAAGTCATTGCGGGTGTCAATGACAATCACCTCAGGATCCTGAATCACCCGATTCCAATCCTGGGGATCAACATAGGTACCCACCCCCTCCGCAGGGTTAACCTCCGGGAGCCCTAGGGTGACAATTTCCGGTTTGACTTTCACTTTGAGCCGAGCGAAGGGCTGCTGATCCGTGTAGGATTCCTTAACTTCCAGACTGGCTAGTCGAGGATCCGATCGCAATTCCGCAAAAATTCTATCGATCGCCGATCGCGAACCGCTAATCGTACCGTTGATCCCTTCCTGGGCGAGCAAGATTGTGCCCTGGATTTGCAGATCCACACAGCGATCGAACAGGTAATCTCGCAACAGGTGGCAATCGGGCAGCGCCACAAACTGATAGAAGGCCGCAACAACGATAGACATGGTGAAAGGGGTTGGAGGGTGTAGGGGTTGGAGGGGGATCTAACTAAGGATATTGATCGGTCATTGCAAACTCTAGGCTGATTATCTAATCAGATACTGACAGAAAAGTCATCCTACACAGCAATCATTTAAGGAATTTGCTAAGAAATAACATACTCAATTCATCCACCCATCCACCCATCTACTCATCTACCCACTCTCGACCCAGTACTCTGCTTAGAAATCATCTTCGTAGCCACCGCCACCACTGTTCATCGAAGTTTCGTTATCTCGACGGGAACCCAGCAGTTCTAGCCGATCGACCAAAATGACGGGCGACGTCCGATTGGCTCCCGTATTGCGATCGACCCAGGTGTCAAACTTGAGGGAACCTTTAACCCCCACCAAACTCCCCTTACGCACATATTGCTCAGCCACCTCTGCCTGCCGGCCCCACAACTCCAGGTTGAACCAATCCGGCTGGTCATTGTTGCGGCTGTTACGATTGACCGCCAAGGTTAACCGACATTTAACGCTCCCGGACTCAAAATATTTGACATCCGGATCTCCGCCGACGCGACCCACAAGGGTGATAACGTTTAAGCTCATGACCTTTTGTTTCAGTTCTTAGGTACTGGTAGATAAGTTCGTTTCCCTATCCTAACTAGAAGATTCCCCCCCAGCGCAGAATCTTTCTGCGTTCTACTCCTTTCCAACGGATTTTCAGTAGGATAGGGCATGTGCTCTGGGCGATCCCTAGAGTCCAGTCGCCCGGTCAATGGGCTCGATCGCAGTACTTGTTTGACCACCTTTTAAGAGATCTTTTAGATTTATGTGGTTATATAGGTGCATAACAGATTGCGATATCTGACGGATGACCTCAAGCATTGATGGTGTAGCATCCGATGATTTTTACCCTCTGACGGATTTTTTACGCATTTTTCAGTTCCCATTTCTCTTCCAAATTTTTCACCTAGAGGGAATGCTCCATCTGGCTTGTACCCACTTAACATATCTCGCTTAAATATCTTGTCTCCTAGACCTTTCGCCTATGATTAATCACACGGCACGCCAGAAAAACTCGCCGTTGAATGTAACAAATGAATCTCAGAGTGGTAAATTATTGCCAATTTAACCGGGTTGTCCTTGAACCGTGTGTTAACTGCTCATAGAAGAGAGCCAGTTTCCCCTGGGTTAGCGATCGGGTCGTCTAGACGGTGGTCAGAAAACATACTAGAATCCACCTTTGTTTCCATTGTCCATACAAGCTGATGTTTCCACTAAAACACTTTGGCAACATCTCCAGGTTGGGCTTTCAAGTTGGACTTCCCATTGCAAGGGTGGCTGGGCTTCAGGAACGTTGTCGTTAGTACAGAAGGCAGAGTAAGTCGTGGGTCTTTTCAGTCGCTTTTCCCTGTCCCGTGATATGGGGATTGATCTGGGTACCGCTAATACGTTGGTTTACGTTTCAGGGAAGGGCATTGTCCTGCAGGAACCGTCCGTAGTGGCGATCGATCAAAATGAGCGCGTTCCCTTGGCCGTTGGAGAAGATGCCAAACGCATGCTGGGTCGGACACCGGGAAATATTGTGGCACTGCGTCCACTGCGGGATGGGGTCATCGCCGATTTTGATACCGCAGAACTCATGTTGAAGCATTTCATCACTCGGGTTCATGAAGGGAAGCAATTGGTTTCACCGCGCGTGGTGATTGGCATTCCCAGCGGAGTCACTGGCGTAGAACGGCGGGCCGTCATGGATGCGGCCACCCAAGCGGGTGCGCGGGAAGTTTTCTTGATTGATGAACCTGTAGCAGCGGCGATCGGGGCGGGCTTACCCGTAGCCGAACCGACGGGCAATATGATTATTGACATCGGCGGCGGCACCACCGAAGTGGCCGTACTCAGCTTGCAAGGCACGGTGCTGAGCGAATCAGTACGGGTGGCGGGTGACGAATTGAGTGACGCGATCGTCCAGTACATGAAAAAGGTACATAACCTCGTGATTGGGGAACGTACCGCCGAGGAAATCAAGATCGCGATCGGGTCAGCCTACCCTAGCCGCGATGCCGACGAAGAAACCATGGAAGTGCGCGGACTACACCTGCTGTCGGGTCTACCTCAAACCGTGACGATCAAAGCCCCGGAAATTCGCGAAAGCATGGCTGAGCCGTTGGCAGTGATCGTCGATGCGGTCAAACGCACCCTAGAACGGACACCGCCGGAGTTGGCATCTGACATCATCGATCGGGGCATCATGTTGGCAGGAGGGGGAGCTTTGCTCAAGGGCCTCGATACGCTGATCAGCCATGAAACCGGAATCGTAGTTCACGTGGCTGCCGATCCCCTCAGTTGTGTCGTGTTGGGTACCGGGCGAGTTCTGGAGAACTTCAATCAACTGGGACGGGTATTCAGCAGCCGTCCACGCTAGGACGGATTGCCATCCAAGTTCTCCTGATCCAGGCAATTCTCGGGTGGAAGGTAATTCAGTCATCTACTGAATGTTGAAAGGGACTGAGATCGTGCTTTTCACCCGACCTAAAGTCGTCCAACCTCGAACAAATCTTCGCATGTTTACAGTACGCCGCTGGTGGGAACGGTACGGAACGCAAACTCTTTTGATCGGCCTTGCGATCGGAACAGCGGCGATCGTGCGTCAAACCCAAGGCATTTGGCTCATGGAAACCTATCAAGGGTTGACTCGTCCGTTTCAAGGCGATCCGAACCAAGCCGCCGTACAAATCGAAAATGCGCAGGTTTTAGAACTCCAGCAGCGGCTGATCGAATTGCAAAACCGCAATCAGCGACTGGAAGAATTACTCGGCTTAGTTCAAGGCAAAAAGCCAGAAGCCTTACCTGCCCCAGTGATTGGCCGCAGCGCAGACCATTGGTGGCAACAGGTCATCCTAGGACGAGGCAGTCAGGATGGCGTACAAGTCAACAGCGTTGTTATGGCTCCTGGGGGCGTCGTTGGACGAGTTAGCCAGGTGAGTAACCATGCCAGCCGAGTTGTGCTGTTAAGTGACGCCGCTAACCAGGTGGGTGTCACGGTAAGCCGTAGCCGTGCCACAGGGTATATGAAGGGACAAACGGGAGAAAATGCAGGCACCCAGGTGATCATGCAGTTTTTTGATAAGGTGCCCGATGTCCGCAAGGGCGATACGGTGGTCACTTCGGCCTTTAGTAGCAAGTTTCCTGCGGGCTTACCCGTTGGGCGAATCGAGTCGATCGACCTCAGCAAGAGTCCTGCCCCGGAAGCCATTATTCAACTGACTGCGCCCATCAGTTCCCTAGAATGGGTTGCCGTTTATCCTCCCGGCGTTCCTAATCAAGCGGATGCCCTGCCCAACCCAGAACCTTCCCCCTCTTCTAGTTTTGCACCTAGCCCTTCACCGTCAGCCCAACCATGATTCGTTTGTTCGCTTTCGGTCAGCTTTCCCGGCAGTGTTCCCACTGGATGGAACAAAGCCCCTTAGCGCGGTGGGGGATGATCTGTGGGGGAACCGCGTTTTCTGTATTTGTCTGTTTAATGTTATTGCCAACGCGCTGGCCAGGAATGACCCTAGCAGGCATTGGCCCTAATTGGTTGCTGATTTGGGTTGTGGCTTGGAGTCTCAAACGTAACGTTTGGTCGGCGATCGCAGCGGGTCTTTCCTTGGGCTTTTTGCAGGATGCCATGACCGAGTTACACCCTAGCCATGCCGTGAGCTTAGTGGTCGTGGGACTATTAACGGCCCGCTTACACAAACAACGCTACCTCCAAGAAGATTTTATTTCCGTGGCGCTGGTTGTCTTTGGCATGGCGGTGGTCGCCGAAACGGTGACTGCGATTCAGTTCAGCCTCTTGGGCACCCGATCGCTACTGGAAATCTGGAAACACCATCAACTGATTGCCCTCAGTTCCGCCATTCTCAGCAGTCTGTGGGCACCTGTCATCTATTTCCCGCTGAATCGTTGGTGGCAGTGGGTTGGCATCCAAGAAGATTAGGCAGGCTGGTTAGACCCAGTTAGAAGTCTAACCAGAGGACAAATTCCTAAGGTTCTTTGCCTAAGCTTCCACCACTGCCACCAATTGCTGCTGATTCCACAGGGTTTGATATAAACCTGGTGTGGCCAGCAAGGTTTCGTGGTTACCCATCTGCTGTGTCTTCCCCTGATCCATCACAAAAATCCGATCGGCCATGGCAGCGGCGGATAACTGGTGGGAAATAAAAATCACCGTTTTGCGGCGGGTGCCTTCCGAGAGATTGTTCAAAATTTTCGTAGCCGTTTGGTTGTCCACACTAGATAGGGCATCATCCAAAATCAGAATTGGCGAGTCCACCAGCAAGGCTCTCGCCAAGGCTGTGCGTTGCCGTTGCCCTCCGGACAGCGTAATGCCCCGTTCGCCCACTAAGGTGTCGTAATGTTGGGGAAAGTTCAGGATTTCTGGATGAATTTGGGCTTCTTTCGCTGCCTGTTCGATTTCTAAATCCGTTGCGGTGGGTAATCCGTAGGCAATGTTATTGCGAATGGACGTGCTGAATAGAAAGCTGTCTTGGGGCACGTAGGAAATGGCCCCGCGCAAATCTTGCAGGCGCATTTTCGTAATATCGATGCCATCTAAAAAGAGCTGTCCTGGCGCAATATCCAGCAGGCGGGGAATGGCATTGGCTAAGGTGGATTTTCCGGATCCGATCGCCCCGACGATTGCCACCGTTTCCCCCGGCAGAATCTCAAAATGGATCTGCTTCAGCGCCGAGACAGCTTCACCTTCAGCCGTGGCATACTGATAGCTCAAGTTACGTGCTTGCAGGTGACCTCGAATTTGTTCCGGGGCGATCGGGATGGTATCGGCGGCATCTTGAACCTTGGGTTCCACCGAGAGGATGGCTTCGATGCGATCGATGCTGACTTCCCCTCGTTGGTAGGCGGTAATCGTAAAGCCCATCAGCGCCGTCGGAAAGGCCAGCTTTTCCACGAAGATAAACAGCGCAATTAAATCTTCAATATTCAACTCACCCCGTTGGATGGCAGGCCCCCCAAACCAGAGCAAAATCAAGCTGCTGCCATAGGCCAACCCCGACAAAATCGGAAACAGGGTTGTGCGGGTCTTCGCCAACTTTAGGTTCGCCCCAAACAGTCGATCGTTCAAATCTTCAAACGCTTGGCGCTCATTAGCTTCCTGGGCATAAATTTTGATTAAGGAAATTCCACTCATGTCCTCCTGGATCAGTTCACTCAGATCCGACAGACGTTCCTGAACGGCAATTTGCTGGTTACGGAGCTTATTGCTAAATAAATTGACCACCACCAGCATCACGGGATAGATCATTAACGCCAGCAAACTCAGTTTGACGTTAATTTGCAGCATGGCGGGCAAGGTCATGCCATAGGCAAAGATGGTATTGGCCAAACTCAAAATGGCAAAGCCCAGCAATCGCCGAATATTATCCACATCACTGGTGGCACGGTTGATCAGATCTCCGATCGTATTGGTGGAAAAATACGACGGTTCCATGCGCAGCAGATGATTGAAAATGCGCTGCTTGAGATCAAACTCTACCTGGCGACCCACCCCAAACAGCAACATCCGTGACACCATCCGAATCACCCACATGACGGAGGCCAGGACAAAGACGATCGCCGCATAGAACAACACCCGATCGAACTGAAAGGTGATTCTCAGTTCACGAATCCCATCACGAATTTGCAGGGGAATGTAAATACTGAGGGCGTTGACGAGAAACAGGGCAAAAATACCGCCTGCTGCTTGTTTCCAGTGGGGCTGGAGGTAGGTACCCAGTTGCTGTAGCCGCGATCGCGCCATAACTCAAACCTGCGAAACGAGAGTGTGAAGCTAGCCATAGAGACTTCCGATTCTAGCGCGACGAAGCGGTAAAATACGACATCACAGCGACTTCATAGATCCTGGGATGCCCACGTAATCAGCCGTGGGACAATCTATTCAACATCCGATTCAATTTTTGGTTCTGATCCCTCTGGAGGCCAATACCTTGAGATCACTCCAACGATGGTGGCGGACAGCACCGCCCAAGCTACTTCCCCTGTCCCGTGCCATCGATCGCCTGAATGAGCAAATCGGGCAAGGCGTTCTATGGTTGGTTCTGGTGATGGTGGGATTAGGAGTTTGGAATGTGATTGGACGATATCTCGGTCGCACGATCGGGCAAAACCTCACCTCCAATGCGTTCATCGAAGGTCAATGGTACACCTTTGATATTCTGTTTCTCCTGGGTGCGGCCTACGCGCTGCTCCATGACGAACATGTGCGGGTGGATATTTTCTACACCCACTGGAGTCCTCGCAAAAAAGCGATCGCGAATTTAATCGGTTCTCTTTTCTATCTTCTCCCCTTCTGTGTTCTAGTCGCATGGTTTTCCTGGGGATCCGTGGTGGAATCCTGGGCCATTTGGGAAGGATCCCCTGACCCCGGCGGTTTACCTCGCTACCCCATCAAAGCGCTGATTTTAGTCAGTTGTTTCCTGTTATTCCTCCAAGGCATTTCCGAAGCCATTAAAAATTGGGCTATTCTGACGGGCGATCGAGATGCCAAACCAGAATCCCACGAGTCAGAAATTTAGCATTTTCAGGTGATTACAATGGGGACTTGCAATGGGTGATTGGATTATTGAAATTGATACTGAGTGGCTTGGGCCAGGCATGTTTGCGGGTGCACTGGTCATGTTGTCGTTGGGATATCCCGTTGCATTTTCCCTCGGAGCCGTTGCCATTCTTTTTGGCTTGGTGGGCATTGGTTTAGGCGTGTTCGACTTTAGCCTATTTACCGCCATGCCCCAGCGGATTTTTGGCACGATGTCCAACTACACCCTGCTCGCCATTCCCTACTTTATTTTTATGGGAGCCATGCTGGAAAAAACCGGGATGGCCGAGCGGTTATTGGAAACCGTAGGAATTTTGCTGGGTCGTCTGCGGGGTGGGTTAGCACTAGCAGTGGTGATTGTTGGGGCGCTCCTAGCTGCGACTACAGGAGTTGTGGCGGCAACAGTCGTGGCAATGGGAATGATTTCGCTGCCTATCATGCTGCGTTATGGGTATAACAAGCAGTTAGCCACTGGGGTCATTGCAGCATCGGGAACACTAGGACAAATCATTCCGCCCAGTGTTGTCTTGGTCGTACTGGGCGATCAATTAGGGGTGTCCGTAGGAGATTTATTTGTCGGTTCGGTGATTCCGGGACTGATGATGGCTGGAGCCTTTGCCATACATGTATTAGTAGTTGGATTTCTCCGCCCCGATATGGCTCCTGCGTTACCGGAGGAAGTCCGATCGATCGGCAAAAAGGCCCTTGGGAAACAGGTGATGCAAGCGATGGTGCCGCCCCTAGTGCTGATTCTGTTAGTGTTGGGGAGTATTTTCTTTGGTATTGCCACCCCCACGGAAGCCGGTGCAGTGGGATCTTTTGGCGCAATGATTCTGGCATTTTTCAATCGCCAACTCACGAAAACAGCCATTCAGCAGGTTTGTGATGTGACCCTCCGCACCACAGCAATGGTGGTGTTTATTCTTTTTGGCTCAACCCTGTTTAGCTTGGTTTTTCGGGGGTTGGAAGGCGATCAGTTCATGCACCATGTTCTGTCTAATCTGCCCGGTGCTGAAGTGGGATTCTTGTTTGTCAGCATGGCTGTAGTGTTTATCCTCGGCTTTTTTATTGACTTTTTTGAAATTGCCTTTATTGTGATTCCGCTGTTTGTTCCAGTGTTAAACACACTGTATCGCCAAAAATTTGAGCGCATGGGAATGGAACCTAGCGCGATCGAGCTTGCCTTAAATCAAATTCGTATTTGGTATGGCGTAGTTCTGGGTGCTAATTTACAGACTTCTTTTCTCTCACCTCCCTTCGGATTTGCGCTATTTTATCTAAGAGGCGTTGCTCCTCTTGAGGTTTTAACCACAGATATTTACAAAGGAGTTATTCCCTTTATTCTGTTGCAGTTGTTCGTTTTAGTGTTAATCGTTGCGTTTCCGCAGATCGTTCATTTCTTGCCCTCTCTGTCTAACGCCAGTTGAGTCTAACGCCAGTTGATGTGTGAGCCGTGTTATGAAAAAATTTTCACCATTTTTCCTTGGTACGATCGCTATCGTCGTGTTATTAACCGCCTGTGGCCCGAGCAAGCCACCGGAGGAAGCCTCTCCCAGTCCTGCGGCCAGTGAGATCCCGACGGCTTCTCCTAGCGCTAGCGCGTCCCCTTCACCGAAGGCCGATACCAAGACCCAAAAGACTGACTCAGCTTCTGACACAGACGAGCCATCCTATCCGGAAACAGCTCCTAGGGAGGAAGCCCGCGAACCCGCGAGAACAGAACCTGCTACCACCAAGGCCGCAGAGAAAGCCCCCCGATCGGCCCCAGCGCCTGCGCCTGCTGCCAAGCCTCAGCCTAGACCGACCCCTGCTCCCCCGAGCCGCCCCGAGCCCGAGCCCGAGCCGGAACCCGATCCAGAACCTGCTCAACCGGAAGTGTCGGAACCGGAACCGCCACCCCCTGCCAGTGCAGGAACCCCGATCGGGCCCGCGATCGACTGTGATGGTGATGGTAAAAATAATGATCAGCGCATCGATAACAACGGCGACGGAGTCCCAGATGACTGCCTAATTGGTCGGTAGAAAACCTGAGAAGAAATCTAGGCAGCTATGTGAACGAACCTACTGTAACTGTGAACTTTCCGATTGTTTATGGTGGGAGTCGATACCGAGCAGATAGTTGCCTAGAATTTGGGTAGCAATCCCAGTCGGGCGCATCCCAGGCGGCAAGCCAATCAAGCATCGATCGGGTAAATTAATGAGTTAGCTTTAGATTAATTAATTAATTAATTTTAGATTGATTATTCTTGTTAAATTAACTATTTATTTTTAGATATTTATTTTTAGATATTTATTTTTGAGTGCCTTCCAGATTTTCCAAGGGAAGAAAAACCTGGAAGATATAGATTAAGTTATAGAACTCGAGAATCGAGAATCGATTTTAGGCTAGAAAATTATCAGCTACCTAATCCCAGATCCGATTACCGTTTTCATCCATTCGCGCCTGTCGGATAACATCTGAAATAGCCTCTGCATCCCGAATATGGTGCAATGCCTCGGGCTCCTCATCTCCCCGTTGAACCACAAAGAACGTAGGAACTTGTAGATGTTCACCCGTAATATCTGCAGTATCAACGGCTAGTTGTTGCTGTTTTTCTTCTAAAGATTTGGAGGGATCAATCCGATCGCCCTCATTTAAAGTTGGACGGTAATTAGATTCTTGAGATTGGTTATCCATGAATGTCTTCCTCGTGTTTCTATCATTAATCTAGCCGTAAAAACGTGGTCTCGGAACCGTCGATTTATAGACTTGACTCAACCCTAATTTACTAATTTAGATAGATAGTTTTTTCGCTATAAAAGGCGGAACCTTTCCCATCCATCCTAAATTCATCAGGGCTAAAGCTGAGAT
This sequence comes from Alkalinema pantanalense CENA528, assembly GCF_050753345.1. Classification (NCBI taxonomy): domain Bacteria; kingdom Bacillati; phylum Cyanobacteriota; class Cyanophyceae; order Leptolyngbyales; family Leptolyngbyaceae; genus Alkalinema; species Alkalinema pantanalense. The sequence goes on from NZ_JBLZFX010000021.1 coordinate 73,005, forward strand.
TGACTATCAGGCGCGATCGAAATTCCCTGATTCTCAATAAGTTTGTGTTTTGTGACGAGATGCCTCCTCGCCAGAGAAAACTCCTATGCTAAAGGTAAGCACTGTGGAGGATAGCCTCTATGACAGAGCGCAA